>JAOZRC010000826.1:2105-2590 GCA_029940345.1 Desulfobacterales bacterium | reverse complement strand
TTTTTATCTTTGCCCAAATATTTTGGACCTGATTCTGGTGCTTGACATTTTGGCCATATTTTCCTTCACCGGGACCAACAGGGTATTTAAACAAAGTTTGACCGCCAAAATGCAGCAGGTGTGGTGTAATACCGGCATCAACCGCGTATCCGCAGCCGCTTTCACCCGCCGCCCACAAAGAAAATGATTCATCCGTCCTTATAGATAGTATGCCTGAGTGAGATAAGAAAGTAACTTTAGATGGTGGAGACATCGCTCTATCTTCAACCGTGGATAAATTTTCGGCTAAAAGCAACCAAACCGCTGCAAAGGCATTATACACAGTTAAATGGTGATAGTCATACCACCCCGCCCGCTCATGCATTGGACAGTCGTTTAGAACTAAAGGAAGCCAGCCTTCCTTTGAAACAAATTTGGCAAGTTTCAACGTCAGTTGCCTGACAGCCCATTGGTATTGGGATGCCGCCGATGCATCAAGCACTTCC
>JAOZRC010000826.1:0-2095 GCA_029940345.1 Desulfobacterales bacterium | reverse complement strand
TTCCTTGGCCGCGTCCTAAAGCGTTCATATCGCCATCCGAAGCGGTTACAATCAATAACCACTGCGCCGCTTTAATAACGGCACTGGATATGGCTGCATGGTTCAGCGGCATCATCCGATGAAGCAGGCAGGCTGAATAGGCGTGATATTGCGGAGGGCGGCTTTCGTTGGGAACATCATCAATCCCCCCATCCCGGTTTTGACACTCAAGAGCACGGCCTAACAGATTTTTAGCATAAGATACATCTTCAGACCGATTTAGCAGTTCACCTCTTCGATAGGCAGCCAAGGCCCTCATTGCGAGCCAGTTGACCGAAAGATGCGAATTGGTTTTCCACTGTAAAAGGCCCTGCATCCAAGTGCGATATTCCGTTTCACTCAGATAGGGTGTAAGAAGGGCAAAGGTTTCGACAAACGCCAAATTGTTAAAATCCCAATGATAATCCCAGTTTCCAGGAGGGTATTCTGCCGGGCTTGTCCGCAAGTGAAAAGATATTGCCGCTTTGCTGGACGCCAGCCAACTCGGGTTCTGGCATTTTGTGAATAAAAAAGCGCAAGCCCATGCAAAATGCGTTGCTGAATAATGATCCCCAATGACGCGCTTGTCAATAAAATCATATATTCCTCCCTGATCATAGCCTGAATCATTTACTTGACAGGAGGATAACCACTTCAATATTTTCAGGGCAATATCAGTGAACTGGTTCGCCTTATTGCCGCATTCTTTTTCACTGGGTTTATACATAATCGCAATAAACTTGAAGTAAGCGAGGAGCAAGGATGGACCAATCAAAACATGTAACCGCTTTTTGACGGGCATTTATACCCATTTGCCGGATTTGCGGGTCGTCTTTTAATATTTTTTTCAAAAAATTGGCCAAATCGACAGCACCGTTAACCGGAACTAAAAAACCGGTAACACCTTGTTCGATGATTTCAGGCGTTCCGCCGGTATTGGTTCCAATACAGGACGTCCCACTGGCCATGGCCTCCAGATAGACGGTTGCAAACGGTTCATCTTCTGAAGGTAAGATAAAAATTACGGCACCGGCCATGAGCCCCGGCATCTGATGCCTTTCAACGCGGCCGAGAAACACAACATTAAGTCCTTGCTTAACAGCTATCTCTTTTGCTTTGCCTAAATCACGTCCTTCACCAGCAACCACAAGTGTCGGATCAAGCCCCTTTTGTTTAACCTTCAACAACGCTTCAAGCAGTGTAAAAATACCTTTCTGAGTTTGAATAGCTCCGGCAAAAAAGAGATACTGATCCGGTAAATTAAATTTCGGAAAGGGTATGTCACAATGGTCGGGGGAAAATGCCAGGCAATCAACTCCGTTTGGAATGCGCGCTACGTGTTTGGCGCCTAAAGCCCTGTGCGCTTTTTCTTCAATGGCATTAAGCGCAATCATGGCATTCGTTTTTTGCACCATGTAGCGCCACAGCGTATGAGAGTAAAGACGATAATACAGACGGCGCTGAAAACGCTCCATGCCCGGCGTACTGTAAAGAAATTGCCATGTCCCATGGGCGGTGATATAAAATCGTGCATCAAATAATTGGGCAGCCTGAAACGAAGGAAACACATGCTCCCATATACCGTGAGCGTGAATCACATCCGGTTCAGTCTTTAAAATCACCTTGCGCATCAGCGTTTTGTTACCCGGGCAAACTCTGAACACACAGTAATTTTCTGTGTTGTGTTTGTTAACATGTTCCGTCAGGCTGTCTGACAGGTCGTAAGTCACAACGTTCACTTCATGGCCGGCGTCGGCCATCTTCCGTGCCAGACAATCCACATGAACCGTCACACCGGTGATGCGAGGATACCAGACTTTACATACATGCGTGATTTTCATCAAAATTGCTCCAGATAAAGCCCCATCAAAATAAATGCCGCTGTTCCATACGCCGTGTACATGGGACGGTTTCTGAAATAAATGATTGCGCCCTCTTCGCCTTCGTCGCAGAGCGCACCCGGGATCGGACCGGATTGGTATTTCTTCTGATTTTCTTTCAATGCCGTCCATGCCTTGTTTATCGCGACCATTAGTATTGATGTGTCACCACCGGCGGCTTCATCCGCTTCTCTCGG
>JAOZRC010000152.1 GCA_029940345.1 Desulfobacterales bacterium | reverse complement strand
GGCAAGCATCTTTCTATAGATATTGTGTCCCTAACGGGAAAAAGTGTAAACCGACCGGAATGGGGAAGCTATTTAGTCCCCGTTTCTAAACGTTCAGAGACCGCTTTATCAGGCTACGGCTCAAAAATAAAACCCCTCGCAAGCAATGCGAGGGGTTTTACAAGGTATGGAGGTGTGAATGGAACAGAAAAAATATAGCTCATTCATTTCTATACATATTTGCAAATTTGATGCCAAGCAGCATCAATTTTAGTTCGTCAGACACATTAATTGAAAATTGTTCAGTATTATCAATTCGATATTTGTTAGAGAATAAATAGTCCCGTTGAATAAGAACCTCTGAGATACGATTGAAAAGCTCTCTTTTGACAAAGTGCATGCATTTTAATATTGCACTGCATAAAATTTAATGCACTTCAGGCCTAAGCGACTTCACGATATTCCGCATCCACAATATCATCCGCCGCACCGGATTGCCAGTTGCTTTGGTATTGGCGATCACCCTGCGGTGCGCCTGGCTGTGGCGCCTGCTGATATACTGATTGAGTCAGCTTATGGGTCGCACCAATCAGAACATCGCTTAACCGTTTGATCTCAACGGTGTTGTCTTTTTTGATAGCCTGCTTGAGATTACCGACCGCTTCATCGATTTCCATTCTGACAGCGCCATCTGCTTGCGCGCCAACCTCGGCCAGCGTTTTTTCAGTTGAATAGATCAGTGCATCCGCGGCATTGCGCGCATCGACCAACTCTTTACGGACGCGATCCGCCTCGGCGTATAAATCAGCGTCATTAATAAGGCGGTCAATTTCTGCCTGGGTCTGACCGGATGACGCTGTGATGCGAATCGATTGCTTTTTGCCGGTGGCCTGATCCTTGGCGGATACTTCGACAATTCCGTTCGCATCAATATCAAAGGCCACCTCGATTTGTGGTACACCACGTGGCGATGGCGGGATGCTTGTCAATTCAAACCGTCCCAGGGTTTTATTATCAGCGGCCATCTCGCGCTCACCTTGCAATACATGCACGCTAACCGCCGGCTGATTGTCTTCCGCCGTAGAAAACATTTCACTTTTATGAGCCGGAATCGTCGTATTTTTATCAATCAGTTTGGTCATAACGCCGCCCAATGTTTCAATGCCCAGTGACAGCGGTGTAACGTCCAGCAGAAGCACATCCTTAACATCGCCTTTTAAAACCGCGCCCTGGATGGCGGCCCCTGAAGCGACCACTTCATCCGGATTCACACCTTTATTGGCTTGTTTGCCGAAAATTTCAGCCACACGCTCTTGAACAGCCGGCATTCGCGTCATACCGCCCACCAAGATGATTTCATCAATGTCGCCAGGCTCGTATCCCGCGTCTTTCAGCGCTGACTGACAGGGGCTTTCAAGTTTGTCAAGCAGGTCAGAAACCAGGGCCACCAGTTTGGCGCGAGTGATCCGAATATCCAGATGTTTGGGACCGCTGGCGTCAGCCGTAATAAACGGAAGATTGACATCTGTTTCCATTGACGTTGACAATTCCATTTTGGCCTTTTCAGCAGCTTCTTTAAGCCGTTGTAACGCCATAGCGTCGGTCCTCAGATCAATTCCCTGATCTTTTTTAAATTCATCGGCCAGGAAGTCAATCAATCGCAAATCAAAGTCTTCCCCACCCAGATGGGTGTCGCCATTGGTCGCCTTCACTTCAAAAACACCATCCCCGATTTCCAGGATGGAAACATCAAATGTTCCGCCGCCCAAATCAAACACGGCGATTTTTTCCTCTTTGTTTTTATCCAGACCATACGCCAGGGAAGCAGCCGTGGGTTCATTAATAATGCGCTGTACATTAAACCCTGCAATCTTACCGGCGTCTTTGGTAGCCTGCCGCTGGCTATCATCGAAATAAGCAGGCACGGTGATTACCGCATCCGTAACTTTTTCACCCAGGTATTCTTCAACCGCTTTTTTAATATCTGTCAGAATATGGGCAGATATTTCAGCCGGGCTGTACTGTTTCCCGCGCATATTGATGCGTACATCGCCGTTGGCGGCACCTTCGATTTTGTAAGGCAGATTGGCGATGTCCTTTTGCACTTCGGGTGAATCATACTTACGTCCGATCAGACGCTTAACACCAAACACCGTATTTTGCGGATTGGTGATTGCCTGTCTCTTGGCAATCTGTCCCACCAACCGTTCATCCCGATCGGTGACAGCGACAATGGAAGGCGTTGTTCTGCCACCTTCACGGTTACTGATGACCACAGCATCCTTGCCATCCATAATAGCTACACATGAATTGGTTGTGCCTAAGTCGATTCCTATAATTTTAGCCATTTTCAGTTCCTCCTTATATATAGTTTCTGATTTCAGTTTTGCATCTGTGTTCATTTTACTGCCCATAAAATAATTATCAGTTTAACAATGTCAAATATATTTCATTACTATTCGTATTGAAATAATTTAGTAATGTTCAGGTCGCAAAATGCCGCTTTTTCAAATCCTATGCTTGAAAACAGTACAATTTGGGGTCATTAAAACGTGCAACCAACTCACGGGGTTCAAACGGTTTGGCAAGATAATCATCTGTGCCAAGCTCCAACCCAACGACTCGGTCCATCAAGTCACCACGAGCGGTGAGCATGCCGAGTATAACCATCAGGTATCCTATTCAAATGGCATGGCTAAATGCAGTTCCAGAGCTGGTGTCAAAACATATATCGAGGCGTTCTGTCGTCGGATTATTAAGCACGGGATGCCGGTAATTCAATAACGCCGGAGCGTCTGAGCATGGGTCCCACGCCGGAGGCGGAGGTTTTATTTCATAATAACTTGTCAAGCAATAATTTATGGTATATTAAACTCTAATCTTTTACAAATAGCCAATATTATTCTGAAAGTCTGTATGTCGTCATAATTTTTAGGAGGAAACCAATTGAACATTCTCAGCGAAGTTCTGAAACACGATGTATTTCCCGCGCTCGGATGCACCGAACCGATTGCCGTTGCCTATGCTGCAAGTACAGCCGGCAAACAACTTGATGATGATGAAATATCCGAAATCCAAATATCGGTCGATCCCGGTGTTTACAAAAACGGTTTCGCCGTGGCGCTTCCGAATACCGGGGGCGAAAGAGGCAACTTGATCGCCGGTGTTCTCGGAGCGCTTATCCGGAACCCTGAATTGAAGATGGAGATAATGAGTGGCGTTACCGAGGATATCCTGAGCCGTGCGAAAAAAATTGTCCAAACTCACAGGGCTGCTATCAGTTGTGACAAATCAAAGCAGCGCCTTTACATTGATGTGTTTATTCGCACCTCTGAAAACTCTGCCAGGGCTGTCATTGAGGGGTCTCACACCAATTTAGTCAGATTAGAACACAACGACCGTGTGCTATTCCGATCAGATGACACCCCTGATTGCGCCAGTGATAATGCGTTTAGGCGCAAATTGAAAAATACCGATATCGCCGATTTGGTTGATGTGGCGGAACAGATCGAACAGCCGGATTACGACTACATCAAAAGCGGAATCCACATGAATCTGCGCATTTGCGAGGAAGGCCTTGCATTACGCCGAGTCGGCCATTATATCTCTGAATTGGTTGCGAAAAAACAGCGCAAGGAGAGCATATCCTCCTCATGTGAAGTCATGACCTCATCAGCCGTGGACGCCAGAATGGGCGGACTCAACCTGCCTGTGATGGCTAGCGGCGGAAGTGGCAATCAGGGGATCGTGGCCATCCTGGTTCCGTATCTCGTGGGTAAACACTATGATATGGAAGAACGCGTGGTTATCCGAAGCATCGCCTTGTCTCATTTGATAAACAGCTATATCAAGTGCCACACCGGGGGGCTGTCTCCCCTGTGCGGATGCGCCATTGCCGCAGGCGTCGGCGCGGCTGTGGCCATCGTCTATCAACGGGCCGGGAAAGACATGCCCAAGATAACGTTAGCTGCGAACAATCTTATCAGTGACTTGGGCGGTATGCTTTGCGATGGCGCCAAGGAGGGTTGCGCCCTGAAGGTGGCAAGTTCTACCAATTCCGCAATACGTTCCGCTCATATGGCGCTGAATAATCATGGTATCACCCAGATGGAGGGCTTTGTTGGGGCGACAACGGAAGACACGATTCGCAACCTGAGCAAAATCGGCGATATTGGCATGTCACTGGCCAACGAAACGATGCTCAATATCATGATAGAGAAATCTTGTGAGCGCTAAGGGCCCGTTTTAGATTTTTCCAACAGGCTCTAAGGGAATTCCCAATAAATAAACTACGCGTTATGTGTAATGTTGTAGGATGAGTGGAGTGTAACGGAACCCACCGCATTTCCGTAAACGGTGGGTTCCGTTACACTCCACCCACCCTACATTCAGAGGTAACCGTTCAACTTCGTCCCCTGAGCGGTTACTTCTCCTATTCTCTATTTCCCACCGTATACGTCACCGTCACTTTATTTTCCGAAGGCGAAACCGGTGCCAACAACGCCGGATTCATCGCCAGCTTGGCGGTCTGTTGACCGGACTTGCCGATATGATTAAGCGATATTTTTTCAGTATAAAGGGTTATGATATTTTTCAAAACCTGTTTCCCGCCCTTGACGCGGATTTTTCGAGGCTCCGTAATCACCTTTTGAAGGACTGATTGGGGTGGCAACTGCCCCACCCAGTCAACTTGAATGGCGAGTTCCTTGGTGACGATGGTGTCCAGTGTCACTTCCACGACGGATGGCTCCATTCCTTTTAACACGATACCCGGGGGCAGTTTGATATTTTGATCGGTCAGCGTTACGCTGTTCGCGCCTTCCAAAGCCTTGCCCAAGTCCAGACGCACTCCGACGTTATCCGGTTGAAGCGCTTTGATCAGTGTATCAGACCCGCTCAATTGAAGCTTAACGGCGACAACCGATGTATTCAAAATCTCCAATTCCGGATTGCGATTCATGTATTCAATGGGAGCCTCGATGGTTTTTAGGGTATCCAGGCCCCTGGTAAAGCTAAACCAGATCCCGGTGATAAGCAACACTGAAACAATAGCGGCCAGCGTCAGTTGCCAGCGTTCCTTTTTATAAAATACAGATTTTTTTTTGAATCCGCCGTACTCCTCCAAATGCGAGACAAGCTCCGTTTCATTACGTATCCGCGAAATGGACCCATTGTTGGCAACCAGCACCGAACCTCTTTCTTCGGAAACACAAATCACCAGTGCATCCGTGCGTTCAGTCAGACCGAGCGACGCCCTGTGACGGGTGCCATAGTGCGAAGGCAGATCTTTTTGAAGCGATAACGGCAGAATACAGCCCACTTTGGTGACCCGCTTCCTACGGATGACACAAGCGCCATCGTGAACCGGAGCGTCTTTCCGGAAAATGCTTAAAAGCATCTCACGGGAAATCAGACCATCCCAGGCAATTCCGCTATGAATCGCATTACTTAAATCTTCTCTGCCAGGAAAAACAAGCAGCGCGCCAATCCGTTTTTGGGCGAGTTCAAATGTCGTCTCGGCAACAATTTCCACCGTAGTGCTGATCGTGGGGTGAGGAATATCCCATAACAAGGCCTTGATATTTTTTGTTTGAAGCACTCTGCGGATTTCATTCCGAAAAACGATAATGATAATCAGCGCCGCCGCCGCCGTTAGCGCTTGCAGCACCCAAATGGTTATAATGAGGCCGATGGCGGCCGCAATCCGTTGTATTAGCCAAATAATGGCCATGCCGGTGATAATACGCAGGACATTGGTGCCTCTGAAAAGAACGAATAAACGAAAGAGGATATAGCTGTTTAGGGCAATATCCGCAATATCCTGCCAGCGCAGACTTGGAAAATAGTTATCAATCATCATGGTCAGAAATAAAGTATTGGCAGTTTGAAGGGACAGGCGAAAATGGTCTTGATGAAATATTCAGTAAATCCCGCTACTCGGTTACACTGAACCGCAGTATCTTAAGCAAATGTCCTTCGCGATCATTGATTTCGACGTACCAAGGGCCTATATCCGCCTGGCGGAGTTGAATGCTACTGAAAGTTGTCCATCGGGGAGGATTCAGCGGCAGTCGTTTTATTTTGATAAGCTTGTCCCTCTGAAACCAGGTGTGATAAACATAAGTTTGTTGAGGCACCGGGTTAAATGTTGTAAGACAAAACACTTGGTCTCTTTTGACCGAGAACGCCACTGCTTGGTTTAATGGGGCTAGCAGCTCAACTCTTTCGCACATCGAAGCATGAACCAAAACAGACGGAACGGATGATGACGCTGCCGAGGCTGTATCATTGTCTTTGGCAATTGCCAGGGAAAGACACAACGTAAAGGACAAAAGAGCAAAAGCAAAAATAAATGACTGTTTTTTTAACACGTTGCAACTCTCCTTTCCGCTTTTTTTATGCTGCTTTGACATGCGGGCTTTGACAACATCCGAATTTAATTGTTTAAACTGTGATTAATAAATTTAAGGATCGGGAACGAAATAACTTCCACATTCGGAGTGCAGCTTCAGTTTGCGTTGTTAGCGAGGCAAACTGAAGTTTGCACTCCTCTTCTGAAAATGGGTAAGTTATTTTGTACCCATTCCTAACATTCCCGTTTTAGGAGTGCAAGCTTTAACTTGCAGGAATTAAAGAAAATAACAAAAACAGAATACGATTAAAAATTGACCTTTTCAGGCAATTGCCCAGTGAATCGTCTCTAATTTGCTTGACTTTTACCTGAATTCATGGTTTTCAAACCGGATTATATCTATATGTTTGTTATATTTATAAAAAAATAGCGTGTTACAATATTCAGAAAAAATCAGAAAAACCTGTCAGGACAGGAAACTTTAGGCATACTGAATGCAGAGTCTTGAAATCATTGTCAGCACCCTGTATGTAATGGGGGCCGGCGGCTACCAGGCCTATCTTTTTTTACAAAAAGATCATTTTCAAAAAATCGGCTATTATCTTCTGATAACCGGTTTCGGGCTACATTGTGTCAGCCTCATCTATAAAGTGATCCTTACAGGCTATATCCCGGTCAATAATTTGCACGAAACGCTTTTTATTGCCGGATGGGCCTTGGTCGGCGTTTTTTTCATTTTTCGTTATAAATATAACCTTAAAGTTTTGGGCGTGTATGCCGCCCCGCTGGCCGCTTTAATCGTGGTCAGTGCCTGTTTGTTGCAAAATGAACCTGGCCCGCCCCGCGAAATTTTCAATCATTTTTGGTTGGTCTTCCATATTATCGCCATTTTTACTGGCGAAGCCTCGTTCGCCCTAGCGTGTGGCATCGGCATGTTATATCTGCTTCAAGAACGCTCCATTAAAACCAAGCGGCCCGGTTTTTTCTTTAAGCGCTTACCCTCTCTGGAACTGTTGGACGCCACCGGTCATGCGTGCATCGTCGCCGGTTTCACGCTTCTCACCATCGGGCTGATCACCGGTTTTATTTATGCCCGTGTCGTGTGGGGACGCTTCTGGAGTTGGGACCCCAAGGAGGTTTTCTCGGGAATTACCTGGATGATGTATGCGGCGCTATTACATGTGCGCTTCTCCGTGGGATGGCGCGGCCGCAAAGCGGCGGTTTTGGCGATTATCGGCTTTGGCGCTCTTTTATTTACGTTTTTAGGGGTGAATTTTTTTTTTGACGGTCATCATGTCGAATTTACCAAATATTAATACGGATATGTTTACTGACTGCCGTTCTTCCAAGTCTCCGCAAGATGGATGCCCGGTGCGATTACAACCCGCCGACGATCCGAGTCTGTTTGATATCCTTGTGATCGGACTCAATCATAAAACCGCACCGGTGGAAATTCGGGAACAGTTGGCCTTTTCCGACGAGGAAACCGCCCAAGCGTTGGAAATGCTGCATAAGGAAGCTGACATTCGTGAACTGGCATTATTATCCACCTGCAACCGCGTGGAATTGATCATGGCCGCCAAAAACAGCGTCAAAGCGGTTGAAACCGCCAAAACGCTGATGGCGCGCCTTAAAAATATCCCCATCGTTAAATTCGATCAAACGCTGTACATTTTTAAAGGGGATGATGCGGTCCGGCATATTTTCAGAGTCGCATCCAGCCTTGACTCCCTGGTCGTGGGCGAACCCCAGATTTTAGGCCAGATCAAAGACGCCTATCGCATTGCGATTGAGATGAAAACCGGCGGAGTGATTTTAAACCGCCTGTTGCACCGCACTTTTTTCATTGCCAAACGCGTGCGCACGGAAACCGGTATTGGCGATCATGCGGTGTCTGTGAGTTATGCCGCCATCGAACTGGGCCGTAAAATCTTCGGCAATCTGGAAGGTAAAAAAGCGCTTCTGATCGGTGCCGGTGAAATGGCCGAACTGGCCGTGGAGCATCTGCTGCGCCATAAAACCGGTGAACTTTATGTGGTTAACCGTACGTTTGAACGCGGCGTCAACCTGGCCCGCCGTTTTAACGCGCGGGCCATGCGCTTTGAAGAACTCCCTGATTGTCTTAAAATGGTCGATATTATCATCAGTTCCACCGGGTCGCCTGATTTTATTATTCGGCGCGATCAGATGAAAAAAATCATGCGTATCCGCAAAAATCGTCCGCTATTTTTTATTGACATTGCCATTCCGCGCGATATTGATCCGCAGATCAACCATCTTTCCAATGTCTATGTGTATGATATTGATGATTTGAAAGGGGTGATTGACGAAAATATCGAAGATCGCAAAAAAGAAGCGCTCAAAGCTGAACGTATGATTGATGAAGCGGTGATTCATTTCCGCAAATGGTATGAAAGTTTGGCGGTGGTACCCACTATCGTTGCCATACGCAAAAAAATGGATCGAATTGCCAAAACGGAAATCAATAAGACCTTAAAATCCTTAGACCACCTGTCAGATACGGATCGTCAGGCGATTCACCGCATGGGCGATGCGTTGATCAGTAAAATGCTGCATGATACGATCATGTCCCTGAAACAAAACTGCCGCTACCGCGACAAGGCCATGCATCTGGATATCACGCGCCGACTGTTTAATCTCGATCCTGGTACCGAATAGAATCATGGCATCCCGAATTAAATCGTCGCTGTGCTGAAATAGTATTTGACAGGGGCAGTTTAATTCTATATAAAGTTTTCCGTTTGACGTTACTATAGACTTTCAGATAATTAATGTCACAAGGATAGAGGGAGGAGATAATACACCATAGTATATCTCCGACCGAAAACGCCGTGACATTGATTATCTGAAAGTCTATTAACGGTCCCATCGTCTAGCGGTCAGGACATCGGCCTCTCACGCCGAAAACACGGGTTCGATTCCCGTTGGGATCACCATTCAATACCGACATAAATCGCCTGCATCCTCGTTGTTTCGTACAGTGCATGACGCCTGATGCAGCGCTATTGCCATCCACATCATCTTTCTTTTCAAGACAATCATCTCCGAAAACATTTTCATCCAGATCGTAATTAATGGCTGCTAACATAAGCTGGGACATGCATGTAACGCGGAAAGCCGTTCTGCGTCGTCCATAGCCGCTTGAAGATTGAAAAAGCGGGCATCCTTCATTTTCCGCCAAAACATAAGAGCGAGTCAATTCCAAGGAGTGCTGAACCAAAGGTTTAGCATTTTGCGAAACCGTATCTTATTCAAAAATTATGGCTCAATTCAAATCCGGAGTGCGAAAGTTAAGCGAAGCGGTCTTTCGCAAAGTTAAATTGCGAAAAACCGTTCCGTTCCTCCGCTTCATTTAACTTTCACACTCCGGATTACCATTGAATTTGAATAAGAGCCTGTTTGGAAAGTCGTGATCGAAGCGAAAAAGTGTGAGAGCGAGGGC
>JAOZRC010000825.1 GCA_029940345.1 Desulfobacterales bacterium | reverse complement strand
GTAGGGTGGGCAACATCCTGATTCAATTGATATTTATCGCAAAACAAGACGGCTGACGCACAAATGCTGTTAACAGAATCGGCCTTTGCCCACCATTTACAAGCCACACCATATCGTTAAAGCGGAAAAATTGTTTAAAAACAATGGCCTGTGGTTAAAACGGTGGGCAAAACGCCGACGAAGGTTTGTGCGAATGCGAACATTGCGGACGGCATTTTGTCCACCCTACGGCCAATTACAATATGCCAAAATATAAACGAGCATATCGAAAGGGCGGAACCTTTTTTTTCACCCTGGTAACCTATCGACGCCGGAAATTCCTTACAAAACCGGAATGCCGCCAAATACTGCGCAATGCAATCTGTAATGTGCGCCAAAACCGACCGTTCACGATTGATGCCTGGGTGCTGTTGCCAAATCATCTTCACTGTATATGGACGCTCCCGCCAAATGACACCGATTATTCAACTCGCTGGAGCCTGATCAAAGCCCGTTTTTCAAGATATGCTAAAATACACCTACATAAACCCGAACTGATGACGCCTTCAAAACAAAAACATCGCGAAAGCACAATCTGGCAAAGGCGCTTCTGGGAGCACCGCATACGCGGCCCGGACGATTTTCAAACACATATAGATTACATCCATTACAACCCGGTAAAACACAAACTGGTGACAAGGGTAAAAGACTGGCCCCATTCGACCTTTCATCGGTATGTGCGCCAAGACATTTACGCCGCAAATTGGGCCGGGGGTGCCATCACCGACCTCAACCTTGAATAGCTTGGCTGTAAATCGTAGGGTGGGCAAACGCATGATTTAACAGCGCTTTATTGCCACACAAGACGGCAAACTGACAAATGCTGTTTGGTTTTTGCCAGCAAAATATAAGGAAGTTCACCCGGTTTCATTAAATTATCCTCAATAAACCGAATTTCATCAATGCCCGTTTTGGCGTCTCTCAATTGCCATCTTTTGGCAAATGTTTGACACGCGTATCTTTCCGAAACAGTTCACTCGTCCAGCGTCCTCCCAGGGAGCGGTACAAGTTGATTCGATAGATCAGCATTTCACGTTTACTGCGAATCATATCCGCTTCCAGATTGTCAGCCGAAGTTAAGGCTGTCAGTACGGGCAGATAATCGCTCAACCCTTTTAAATACCGTTGGCGTGACAGCTCAAGTGCCAGTTTGGTAAATTGGGTTTGCTTTTCAAGGCTGCGAATGTGTTCCCCCTGTTTAAATTCGCGGACTAACGCATTTTGCACTTCCATAGCAGCCGTTAGCAGCGTTTGTTGATATTGAATCAAACGCTCGGCCACAACTGCCTGGGAGCGTCTGAATTCGGCCAGGCGGCGGTGTCCGTCAAAAAGTGGTGCGGTTAAATTTGCTGCGACATTAACCAGCCAATTGTCAAACAGCGCTAAAAAATCATTATTTTCATAGCCCGCGCGAGCTGTCAGGCGCAACGCCGGCAACCGGTCGGCCTGGGCAACCGCCATTTTCCAATCAGCCGCTTGCAAGCGCATCAGAGCCGCACGCACATCCGGCCGGTTTTTGATCAACTCAAGTGGCAAACCGGTCAGGGGCAAAGGCGGTACATCCGGGAGTTGGTCACCGCGGAGCTTTACCTGCGATGATGATTTCGCCCCTACGAGCAAGGCCAGTTTATTTTGTGATGTTCGCAAGCTGGCTTCCACAAGTGGAATCTGAGCCAAAACACGATGCACGGCTTGTTTCTGCTGAAAGACATCCAAGGCTGAAACCATGGCCTTTTGAAAACGAAGCTCCACCAGTTCCAAATACACCTGATTGGCGCCCAGTTGTTGCTCTAACAATATTTTTTGAGCGCGTTGCTCTAAAATTTCAATCCACAACCGCGCCAATTCCGCGGCAACGGTCATGGCGGCGGACTCCAGATCGCAGCGCGTAGCCACAGCATCCAGATGCACCGCCGTTTTTTCAGATCGCACACGCCCCCACAGGTCCACTTCGTAACTGGCGGCAAGTACAGATGAATAGTTATCTTTGGTCGAGTCTTCTAAGTGTGTTGAGCCAGCCGAAGCATCCAAAGATGCCTGCGGATACAAATCCGCCCCCGCTTTAATCGCCGTCGCATCTGCCTGATCAAGACGCGCCCAGGCGGATTGAATCGTAAAATTATCTGTAAATGCCCTTTGCATCAGCGCGTTTAATTCAGTATTATTAAAATCCTCCCACCATTGATCAGTTTTTTCTGATAAAGCACCGTAATCCGGGAAAAAGGAGGGCAGCATTTCTTCCGGGGAATTCGTCCGATGCGGGCGAAAAGGTTGGCATGCGTAAAATCCTAGTATCAGGATTATAGCGCACAAGTAAATTTTAACACTCTTTTGGTTCATCTGACCCGATTCTCAATTATCTGATCGTCAGCTTTATAAAAGCGGCATCCTTAATTTTCCGGTAACAATTCAAGGAGTGCTGAACCAAAGGTTTAGCATTTTGCGTTTGCCTATGCTAAACCCTTGGTTCATCACTCCTTGGTAAAGTGTAAACTACTTTCGGGGTAAAATGAAGGATTCCCAAAAAGCCTTATAAAAATTGTCGGATAAATTGCGTTA
>JAOZRC010000824.1 GCA_029940345.1 Desulfobacterales bacterium | reverse complement strand
TTTCGGTTCTCTGATCTGTGTCGACGGCTCGCTCTTCCCCACCCTTAAATCCATGCCGTATCCCCTTTCCCTACGCTGATCAAAGCGCCGGCCACCTGGGTCACAGCCATCTCCGTCGCATTACGGATAGCCCTTTGACGCAATATTTCGATGTTGCCCTCCTCAGCTTGGGTTTGCGGTGTGGCAACCCCGACCTGCACGACCTCTTGGGCGCTGCAAAGTGAAGTTGAAATCATCAGAAACAATAATACATTCAGTACCTTGTATGTGATTTTCATGGTGTTCCTTCTTATTTTGTTTAAAAGTTTAAAATTTAATTTTTTAACCCGATACCGGCATAATTGCAAGTTAAATCCAAAAAGTTCGTAGCCAAATACCAACATTGACTTAATATATTGTTTTTTAAAATATAATTACAATTGTTTTAACGCCCTTTGTATGATATAATTTTGGAATCAGTTAAGTTATTCAGAAATTTTTAATGGAAAGAAGGTGATAAATTTTTAGAAAAAAAATTGAAATACAGAAAAAAGTATAGGGATTTGTGTCTATTGATTGACGACAATCGGTAGGCATACATGCAAATTAATGTAAACAGGGAGAATTTATTGATGAAAAAAAAAGAGCAAAATGTCTTGAAAATTTTATCTTTTATAACGTTATTCATGATTATTATCGGAGTGTTAGGTAATGGCTGCGGTCCCATCAACAAGAAAGAAATAATACCGCCACCTCCTGATAATTTTTTCGGATTACGCAAGATCATCGACCATCCGAGTGAGGATATGTTTCCAGAAGTAAGCCCGAATAGCGCTTTAGTTTCGTATGCGTCAAGAAAAGGTGAGCATTTTGACATTTTCTTTTTTGATCCATACAAACCAAAGGTGAACGTCGTACAGGCCACTCGTCATATTAGCGACGATATCTGTCCGTCATGGAGTGCTGATAGCAAAGAGATATACTTCACTTCGGCTCGTTTGAAAACTCTTTCTATCTGGCGGACGCCAGTCCAAGGTGGAAGCGGAAAACGTCAAATCACTGTGAGAGAAGATGCGAATGATTTTGACTCCAGTATTTCACCGGATGGAACCAAGATGGTCTTTTGCTCTCTGCATGGTTGTAAAGAAGATGTATTAAAGAATTTGTTTAAAATCCAGATTGGCCAATCCTCGTGGAGGAGGTGGTTGAAAAGCAAAAATATGATTCCGACCCTGTGGATTTCTAACATTGACGGTTCAATGATGACCCAGATCGGCTCCGGCTATAATCCGCGATGGTCTCCGGATGGAAGTAAGATACTATTCCATAAGCCGGCAGGCGACAACATGGATATTTGGATGATCAAACCTGACGGAACTGAACTTACACAATTAACGACGGATAGCGCCGATGATAAAGATGCTTCGTGGTCGCCTGATGGTACAAAGATCGCCTTTTCGTCAAACCGTCAAGGAAGTTATGCGACTGATTTAAACTTTGATATCTGGGTGATTGATTTGCAAGTTAACCAGAGAACCCAACTTACATACGATCCTAAAGATGATGGCGCTCCGTTCTGGGCGCGATCCGGCTATATCTATTTTCACAGTGATCGGGATGGCAAATATGATATTTTTGTCGGAAAACCGAAAATTCCATGGGAGAAAGGACAATGAAAAAAAAATATAGCAAAATTCTACAGATTGTCGTCATAGCTTCCTTGGTTCTTCTTAACGGTTGTCCCGCTCTTGAGCGACTCAAAAATATGAAGCCAGGAGGCAGCACACCCACGGAAGCGACTGAAACGTTGGAATCAACCGCCGGATTAACACAAATCACACTCCATGAAAGTGCGGATTTCTACCCGGTCTTATCTCCTGATGGCGAACGGCTCTTATTTGTGTCACAAAAGCATGGGAATAACGACATTTTTTTAGCGGATATTTTCGCCAAGAATCCGCGACAGGTGACGACCTCGGTAAGTACAGACAGTCACCCAATCTGGACGCCGGATGGCAAAGCGATCTTATTCGACTCTGACAGACTCGGATATACCGCTATCTTTAAGATCGATCCGGCGCACACCAACATTGTACGCCAGATTATTGCGAGGGGAGCCAGCGATTCTGCGCCTGATATTTCGCCAAACGGGCAATCCATTGCGTTTGGCAGCGGAGGTACGGCATTGTTATGGCTTGCTGATGCAGATGGAACTGATTTGGTCCAAATCGGTGAGGGCGGCTTCCCCAAATGGTCACCGGACGGCAAAACTATTTTATTCACATCTTCAAAGAGTGGCAATGCTGACATTTGGAGTATCAAACCGGATGGCAGTGAAATCACCCAATTGACGGTTGATGTTGCTGACGATGTTGAGCCGTGTTGGTCGTCGGACGGCAAAAAAATCGTATTTTCGTCAAACCGGACTGGAAATTTCGATATGTTTGTGTTGGATTTAGAGGCAAATAAACTAAATCAGTTGACAAGTCATCCGGCCGATGATGGCGGCCCTGAATGGTCTCCGGATGGAAAGTATATCTATTTTCACAGCACCAGAAGTGGCAATTCAGATATATGGCGGTTGACGCCTTCGGAAGAGTAATGGTGGCTGAGAATAACGCATC
>JAOZRC010000151.1:8586-9832 GCA_029940345.1 Desulfobacterales bacterium | reverse complement strand
GAACCGCTCTCACGCTTTTGCAGCCGATTTAAGACTTTTCAAACAGGCTCTTAGGTAAATTCCAGAAAAGAATCTACCATCTTAAAAAGGAGTACTGATTTCGACTTATGTATTTCACGCGAATACCAAAATCGAAATACTATTGCTATTTGCAGATCGAAGCAGATCACAAAATAGCTTGAATCTGCTGCTGAATCAGAAACAATAACTGCCAGCAACGGCTAAAACGCCGAAACAGGCGACAGCTATAGTGGTGGTCACATGAATTGATTCTTAAAGTACCTATATTATATTGATATGGTATCAAGTCATTTGACCGGGTCTATAAAAATGTTGAAACCGGCAACAGCTAAAAATATGGAATTATTATGTCGTATGGAAAATTTGAATCAGTTGCTCAAGTGGCAGGTATTTTTGATGTTGGAGGTAAAGGGTGCCCCGTTACTGCTGGAAACTGAAACCTGACTTCTAAAACCATAATTTGGAAAATCACAAGTTATGACCTGCCGAGTATAACACCGCCTGTAAGGAGATATTAAGCGATGCACCAAATATTAATTGTCGATGATGAGCCGATGCTTCTGACTATTCTTACTGACAGCTTGAAAAAATATTCTAAGAAATTTTCCATAACAACAGCCAAAGACGGCTTGGGAGCGATCATGGCTTTGAAAGACAGGTCGTTTGATCTGGTCATTACAGATATAAATATGCCCATTATTAACGGTCTGGTTCTTTTAGCATACATGCATAAAAATTTTCCGCAGATTCCCTGTATTGCCATGACCGGTTTCGGTACACCTTTTTTAAAAAAGCGCATGAAGCAAGACAGCGACCATTACATTGAAAAGCCTTTTAAAATCAATGAACTGCTAAAAGCGATCAGATCAGTTTTGAGAACAGGTGTTTTGAGTGGAACGTTAAATGGCATATCCGTTGAAGGTTTTTTAAAAATGATCGAATTGGAAATGATCACATGTCTTTGTGAAATCAGTTCCTCTAACCCGACCGAAGGCAAATACTCTGAAGGATATTTATATTTTGAACAAGGGGAATTGTATCAGGCCTATTTCGGCCGACTTCAAGGAAAAACGGCGGCTTTGAAAATATTTCGGATGAATGATGTGATGGTCAAGTTCAGGAAACCATCCAGATATGGTCAAGTTGCCAGGGCAATAAACGAAGACACCGAAAGCCTAATGCTGGAAGCGCTAAAACAGAGGGATGAGGTCGAAATGCCGGAGGA
>JAOZRC010000151.1:0-8576 GCA_029940345.1 Desulfobacterales bacterium | reverse complement strand
GGATTAAAAAAACGCAGGGAAGAAAAAAAAGGAAGATGACGCGACTGAAACCAAAAAAAGCCGGAAAAGTGTTTCAAGAGGCAAAAGTGCGGGCCGATTTAGTTGAAAAAAAGTCATCCCGGAATAAATACGGTGATTCCGATGAAAACGGTGAGCTGGTCCTGACTGATATTTCAAGAAAAATTTTGAAGGTATAACGGATGCTTTACAATGGTTGCCCATCCGATGGCTAAGGAGTACGAAAATCATTTTTTGTAGTATCCGCAATGCTTCGGTGCGGAAAATGATTTCTGCACGCCTTTAAAAGTGTAAACTACTTTCAGGCCATTTTGAAGGATGCTGAAAAATTGTTTTAAAAGAGACCATAAAGAAAAAAATGAAAACCCAGGCGTTTCCAAAAATAAACAAACAAGATAATGCCGAAATTATTGATATTGTAAAATTTTTTCTAAATATATTTAAACTTCAGACGGGTGGACGAAAAGAATCCCAAACCGATTTTTCGCTTATTGATGTCAAAGATTCGGAATATATTTATAAATTAAATGTGATACACCGAGACCAGGAGCAGTCTCGGCGGATGAGTGTATACCATCTCAGTGAAAATAGCGGCAGTAAGAGCCAATGCTTTAAAGTGGTTTATGATAGCCTTTTGGTTGTCAAAATTCCACCGCTTCCAATCACTAATTTCGAAGAGTATATAAAAAGCATCGATGCTGAAAGACGTATTGTCGGTGTATTAACGCCCGATACTGCTTGCGTTTCACCCAGGGTCTCAACCCTTTTGAATAAAATCCATCCCTTTTCGCGTGATGCCGGCATGGATTCGGAAAAGTTTGAACAAAAATGCATCCACCGGCTCAGATCATTCCCCCAATTACAAAAACACTTACAAATCGGAGATACCTTTGCCTTTTTCATGGATTTATCCAAGCATTTCTTTCTGAGCCAGGTGATTCATAAAATTCATGATATCGGGAATAAATTACAAAAAGAGATAATCAGCCAGACTGACAGCCTTTGGGACTTGATGGTGTTTGAAGATATTTATGGGACTGACACAGCCCCGATCTTTTACAAAATAAATGATGTTTACCGGGACTACGAGAGCCGGCTAACACATCTGTTAGGGCAACACCAACAGGAAGGTTCCGTTTCGATGTATAAAAAAAAAGAATGGTTTTTATACAATATAGCGGGCAAAGCGTTAGATACCGGGCATAATATCATTTCTCCTGAATTTATTAACGAATTGAACTGTTTACTGGAAAACATCATTAAAGAACATCATGATGCCATTGAGGATTATCGCAAAACAATTAAAGAATATGTTTATCAATTGACTTCTAAACAAAACCAACCGATACAGCGGGTCATTATCACAAAAATTCTTTCCATGTTGGACCAGATACATCAAAAGGGCGTGGCACTCAGGGATTTAAAGCCGGATAATATTTTTGTGGTTGAGCATACTGAAAACTTGCTTATTTCTTCCGCACACGAAAAAGATATCTCCATAGGGCTCATCGACTTTGAAACCGCCGTTCGGTTTAAAAGTAAATATGCCAATAAAATTGAACAGCCGCTTCTCGCCGGAACGCCTTCTTATGCTACCCCGTCTCATCTCTTTCCCAACGAGCTTTTATCTGATGCCTTTCAAGATCTATCCCGTATTTTCCACATCCAGGATTGGCAGGCCGTTATTGCAATTATTTACAACATCTCCACCGAAGAATATTTAGCTGAGAAAACAGGCTGTTTGCTACCTGGTATTATTAAAATGATGCGCAGCTCCAAAATGAAAAATATGACCCTGACGGAACTTTTTAAAAAAGGAAGTTATTCATTCTGGTACACGGCAGTCAATGAATTTAAAGAAAAACTGCGTATTAAGGAACAGATGCTCAAATCGTTGATAATCACGTTACCGCATAATGTGAAGCAAATGCTGAAACGTGAAACTGACATTGAAAATGAGCGTGTGAATAAAAATATTTGGAAACTGATCGATTCCCAAAACTTCTTCAGAAGTCATAGAAGTCGTAAAATATTATTAGACTATTCCCATAAAAATTTAGTTCAGCACAGGGTCAAATTTGAATCCAGATCGAATATACTCACGTCCAAAGCCAATGTACGAGAAATGGCGATTAAATTCTTGCAGGATCTGGAGCATCTAAAACTCCAATCCGAACAATTCGCTCACGCGGTTACTTTATTAGATCAAAAACCGACTGCCATATCCGTTTACGACCTTTTGGAACTGATGTTCAACATCGTTTTAAAAGCCATGTACCTGGAGGACTGGGGAAACCTGTCCCTATTCATAAGTCAGTTCGCTGACGATGTTGACCTGGACGATGTTCTGTATGACGAAGCCATGATAATGGAAAAATCCTTACTATAGGACTAATACCATTTGTGCTAAATAATCGCCTGATATGAATAAAAAAATTATCTGGCATCCTTCATCTGACGGTTAACAGTTTCGATTTACATAAAGGAGTGCGAATTTTTTTTCGCCTGCCCGCAAGCGAAGCGAGCGGCAAATGTCTTGTTAAATTGCAGTATTGCCGCTTGCTTCGCTCGCGGTAGTGCGAAAATGAATTTTCGCACTCCTTAAAATGTGTAAACTACTTTTGATACCCAATGAAGGATACCAATTATCTTATTAAAAACTTATGGCAATAGGTTTCATGTGTCAGATTTCAGGACGTTGCCGCTAAAGACTGACACCTGAACACTGACACATGACACCTTAAGCGTATGTTTAGATAAGAAAATCCCAAATTATGGCCTTCTCATCTCAAGTATATTTCGTCCCCGATCCTTAGCCATCGTAATAGCGAATCTGGTACTTATACCCCTGTTCAACCAGGAAAAGCTGGCGATTGACAGCAAAAGACTGTTCATCCGTACCTTTTGAAACCAGGGTGTAAAAATGAGACGGTTGTTTTTTAGGCCGCAGAATACGTCCCAAACGTTGCGCTTCCTCCTGACGAGAGCCAAAAGTCCCGGAAATCTGGATCATGACACTGGCATCAGGGAGGTCAACCGCAAAATTAGCCACTTTGGAAACGGTGAGAACCGGCAACGCTCCTTCACGGAATTGGGCATACAAAATTTCACGCTCCGCATGTTTGGTTTTGCCGGTAATCAGCGGCAGGTTCAATAATTTTGCGATCCTTTCCAATTGGTCAATATATTGGCCGATCACGAGGATGCTATCTTGAGTATGATTGGAGATCAGTTCATCCACAAGATCAAGCTTGGCAGAATTTTCGGAAGCGATGCGAAAGCGTTGCCTTTTGGTGGCATAAGCGTATTTGAGTTCTTCGTCCGGCGGCAACGGCAAGCGGTATTCGGTGCAGATCGCTTCGGCAATGTACCCTCTGCTTTCCAGCGTTTTCCAAGGAACATCATAGCGCTTCGGTCCGATAAGCGCAAACACTTCATCCTCTTTGCCGTCTTCCCGCACTAAGGTGGCGGTCAGTCCGAGCCGCCGGCGGGCCTGAATTTCAGTTGTGGCCCGAAACACAGGCGCCGGCAGGGTATGCACCTCATCGTAAATAATCAGCCCCCAGTTGCCGGCGCTGAAAAGCGCCATGTTTTTCATGGGCGCCTCTTTATTGCGCCGGTAGGTCAGCATTTGATAGGTTGTAATCGTCACCGGTTTGATATTTTTAGTGATACCAGTGAATTCGCCGATCTGATCTTCCCCAAGGGTGGTTTTTTGCAATAGCTCGCTACGCCACTGATGCACTGAAACATTGTTGGTTGTGATAATGAGCGTCTGGCTGGCAACCTGGGTGATAATCCCAAGTCCGATAATTGTTTTGCCCGAGCCGCAAGGCAGCACAATGATACCGCTGCCGCCGGTGACACTTCCAGACTGGTAAAACGCATCGACCGCGTCGGTCTGGTAATCGCGCAGGGCAAAACTGGCGCCATCCGAATCCGTTGAGCGCAACATGAATTCGAGCTGGGTGCCGGCCAGATAACCGCACAGGTCTTTAACCGGATAACCGGCCTTAATCAACGCTTGCTTGAGATTGCCGCGTTCGGCCGCATCCACCAGAAAGCCATCTTCGGTCTGTTCAAGCCAAAACGGAGCCAAGTCCTGATCCTGCCGAAGACGGTTGATAATCAACGGGTCTATCACCCGCAATTGCAGGCGTCCCTCCGACGCTTTTTCCAGGATTAAGCGTCCGTAAGCATCGTACCAGGCTTTGATATCGATGAGTACATTAGCGGGCGGTGGATAACGGGCAAAACGGTGCAAGCCGTCAATAATATCATCCGGAGGTATTTCAAGGGCGGCAGCGTTCCAGAGTGATAAAGGTGTGACTTTATACGTATGGATAAATTCGGGTGATTTCACCAGTTCGGCAAAAGATGCCAGAAAATCACGGCAGTCCGTATAGTCCGGATGCGCGACTTCCAACATAATCGTGCGGTCGCTTTGGATAATCAGCGGCCCGCCTGCAGTTTCAGCGGATTTCATCGTATTTACCTTCTTTGTCAGGAATTCCGAATTCCGAATTTTCAATCAATATCGTCGATACGCAGTCGAAATGTTGTCCCGGCCGATTTCAGGGCTTTTTGCACATCTTTCTGATTGGCCCAAGAATAGGTGATTGTCCGATTAACAGGGTCAGCCTCCACCGGACAACGCGCTTTAATCAGCGCATCACGGCAGGCTTCTGAAACGTCAAGAGAAGAAAAATAGAGGGTTACGAATTTTTTGCGTTTAACCGTCACTGTTTTTTTAGGCGCAACGGCAGTTTTCTTCTTTTTCGGCGGTGTAAAAAGGGATTTAACGCCTGCCGGTGTGTTTTTAAGCGTGCGGTCGGTATGATTCAGAATCAGCGGTGCCTGAAGCGCTGCTTCCAATTCGGCAAACAATTTATCCGGATTGCGCACCAGGGAAACATCCGAACTGATCGTTTTTACGCTGAACTTATCCGCCATTGTGATTTTCTTACGACTCTCCAGAAGACCGAAGCCGCTATACAGCGTAAACATTTCCGAATGACCGGACCACTCCAGAAGTTCGACCGCAATATTGGATGGCAGCGGATTTTGGGTCAGCTTTTTTAAAAAAGCAGTTAAATCAAAGGATGGGGAGTCAGCAAGGTGCTGTATCGCTTTTTTCTTATTCAGTTTCAGAACAATCACGCGGTCATCTGTGATAATACCTGTAAAGGGAGCCAAACTGTTTAACAAACTTGCCGGATAAAAATCAGCTTCCAGATGAATTTCAAAATTGGGCAGCACTGCCACTTTGGATTCGATGGTCTTCCCCTTCATCAAGCGCAAAAAATGATCATGCACTTTAAATGCTTTGAGTTTCCCCAATGATGGATAGCGTCCCGGATTTAACGCATCGCCGTAGGCGACGTCCGCATAGCCCATTAAAAAAGGAATGCCCTCCAGGAAACGTTCGACGTAACGCCCTTCCACACGTTCAAACGCATCTTTATCTTTAACCGAAATCTTATCGTTGCAATACCAGCGCTCTTTGCCTTCTCTGAAATTGCCATAGCGTCCATCTTCTTTATCCCTGGGATATTTATAGCGCGGCGTTTTGGGGATCAGAAAAAAGGGATGATATTTTTTGAGGTGTTGAATTAATGATGCGGTGCTGTACCAAACACCGCTTTGACATTGGCCCAGAATGTTCATCAAAAATTGACGCGCTTTGCCAAACTCCAAAAAAGGCAGGACGCGTGTGGCGCATCCACTCGAATCAAATCGGTTCAGCGATGACAAGACATGGCGCTGAAAGAACTCGTTCTTACTATACCCATAATCCTTGATCAGTGTTTCTAAAAGCAAACGCTCCTGTTGCAAAAGCGATAGAGATGTAAATTTTTTATATTGTTTCAGATCATAATCAATATAGTTATCAGTAAAAGAGGGTTCCGAACTGGTGTAGCCACGATACTCGCCTTTGGTGTCATAAAGCGTAAAATTGAGTTTCAAGGCCAAAGTATCAATGAAATTGAGCCATAGGGAGCCTGCCACATTTTCTACATCGCCGATCGCATCCGGATTAGACATTAATTTGGCCAATCGCCGAGCGTCTGTTTTCGGAAGGTCATTGCCTCGCACCGAACGTTTCACCAGTCGTGACCGAATATAATTGAAAAAAACATGCAAATCACGTCGAATATCAAACGTATTCACATGAATTTCCAGGTCATCGACTGAAATGGTTTTCAATTCAGCCAATTTCATTTCGCTTTCACCGTTTTAACCGCAAATCCGCTTTTGATCACTTGCGCCTCAATCGCTGTGCGCATCCCCGGCGCAAACGCAATGAAACCGTCAGGCATAAAAACGACCTTACCGGATTTTTCAAACGCTTTTTTCAACGCCACGGTCAGGCTGAGGTCTTTCACCTGCGCCACGTCAATGTTGCGATGTACGATTTGTTTAGCCCAGCGTTTCTCCATTTGTCGAATTGTTTTAGCAAACAGGGGTGAATTTTTTAGTAGCCAGCGCTTTAGCGGTTCGTCACGCATCTCTTTGACAACACGCCCCAATCGCACCGGATCAGGTTCTAATGTCAATATATGCCGGTTCGCTTTAACCTTGGCGATGCGGGCCAGTGATTCCAAATATTTATAAGGCACTGTTTGCAGGTTGATCGCCACACGTCCGTCCGCAAGCACTCTCATATCATTATCCGGTTGATAGGTTGCCGGAATCTCAATCAGCGAAGACGCCGGACGATAATAATGTTGGGAGCCTTTTTTCTGCCGCGCCAGACAACCGGTTTGCCATCCCTTTGCGCAAATTTTTTCCGCTTCAGGTAATTTTTCAGGGCGGCAAAACAGTTTCAATAGAGGCGTCAATTCTTGCGGCGTAGCCCATTGATCTGTTTTAAGCTGGTCAAAGGCATACATCAGCGCATCTAACGGTGCGACAAAATGATTTGCATCCGGTGTGTAGGAAAGCATGGGCAAAAATGCGTCCGACCAGGCAAATTTTTGCCATTGTGACAGGTGTTCCGCTTTAAAAGGGCGTGTGCCGCTACGCAGCCGTCCCTGCTGCAAATTCAAAATGAAAGGGGTTTTTTTATCATTCGGATCGCATACTTTGTGTCTGCCGATTTCGACCAGTTTGTTCCTTAACGCGGTTTCGGTGGTTTCACCCGCACCGGCCAGGGAGATTGCGGAAGGCAAAGGCGATGGCAAAAATTCGTGAAATCGGGATGGAAAGCAAAACGCCATTCGTTCCAGTTTGGTTTTGCGCTCTGCAATGACCGGCTCTAATGCAAAAAAAAGGATGCCTTTACGAATCAGCGTCATTTTCACCTGTTTAAAAAGATCGCCATATTTCTGATTAAACGTGCCGTAACGGGCGATGGTTTTTGTGCTGATGCGCTCAAAAAAGGATATATCCTGCGTCCGGTTTTTTAATTTCAGCAGGTGCAGCATCAGAGTTTCTTCGCTTTCCAGCGAATCAAAAACGTTTTCAAGTCCGATATCGGAAAGCAGGAAGGTTTCCAACAGCCCCGGTGTGACTTGTTTATCGGAGAAACCGCGCGCTTTGGCAATCGCCTTGATATCAGCGCCGGATAATTCCTTTTGGCACATTTTATGAAGGATTTTGGTGGTGTTCATGGGGTCATATCATAATAATTAATCATCTATTTCATTCGTCGTAAAAAATATGAGATAGGTTAATTCGACCATTTCGTCAAGCTATTTTGAAATTCTTCCGATCCTTCAGGAGTACAAGTTTCAACTTGCGCACCCCAAGGTCGGAACCAGCAAGCTGAAGCTTGCACTCCGACTTAGGGAGTTGTTTGGTTTAAAAAAAGAAATATTTGGCATCCTTCATATGACACTGAAAGTAGTTGGCACTTTTTATCTCCAGTTCGTAGTTCCGCCGTAAGGCGGCTCTTATTCCCGCCTTACGGCGGAACTACGAACTGTTAACCGAAAAATGAAAGATGCCAAATATTTCTTGCAATCAGCAGGCCGTTTTGTTTAAAATGAATTAATTGATTTTTATATAAAAAACCTTTCACTCGTAACCATGAGGTGGCAAACAATGGCTGAGGTTTCACAGGAAGTGGTATGGGCCGAAGAGCCGGATATCAGTCACATTATTACAGAGGATGACACACCCGTGGATAATATCTTTTCAGAAATGCAGCAGCGTCTGTTGACTCGATCGCTGAACTGTTCATGGCAGCCGGGACGGCCGTTTATCACCGCCGCCAATGTCGGTATTTTTTATGCGCTTAGGCAGCCGCCAATCATTCCGGATATGTTTTTGAGTATGGATGTGAAAAAAACGGAAGACCTGTGGGAAAAAAAGAATCGCTCCTATTTTCTATGGGAGTTTGGCAAACCGCCGGAAGTCGCTGTTGAAATCGTTTCAAACCGGGAAGGCGGGGAAGCCGACCGCAAAATGCGCATATATGAACAAATAGGCGTGTTGTATTATATCATTTTCGATCCTCAGCTTATGATTCAAAAAGAAGAACTGAGAATCTATGAATTGTCGGTGGGACAGTATTTACCTAAAATCGACCGGCAACTGACGCGCTTAGGTCTCAT
>JAOZRC010000823.1 GCA_029940345.1 Desulfobacterales bacterium | reverse complement strand
TGTTGTTAGAATAATCTGGGCTAAATACCGGAAAACTTATGAACGGTTACTTATACTACGAAGAATAAGAAGCGAAAAATAGCCTTTTCAGCCCAGAATTTAACGATTTCTGGATAAAAGGCTAAAACATATACCCTGTAAGTGGAAGGAGAACCAATTAAATGGATTAAAAAATCAACCAGTTGTTAAAATCCAACCGTCGTTTGCGGTTATGTGGATGAACTGCATCTTTTGGTGCGTGAGGGCAGGGAGATCGGCGCCAATCACTATATGGCCTGTATGCGCAGTGTCGGGGATATGAAGCGTACGAGTGAAATAAAGAATCCACCCCCAGAGGGGGGTGGTATTGAGTTTACCCCTAAAAGGAGATAAGAATGCCTCTTGCCCCCTGAGGAGGCGAGGTGCAGTCCCCGATTTAAATTAGAATAATTGTTGCTGCCTATTTTCAGCTTGTCGCTCTTTGGCTTCCAGATACCACACGTAGCGACGGATCTTGTCGGCATCTGAACTGACGGTGTCAACACAGTAACCACGTGACTGAAAATGATTACCCTGATACGGTCACTTTTTCAGTTTGCGAAACTTATTGAATACACGAAGCGCTGTTCTGCCTTTGACAATGCCGGCTACCAACTTAACGCGGGACAAAAATCGGGTTTCTTCAGGTTTTTTGACAATTATTGTCACAAGACCAGAGTGCAGGCATAATACATCATCGTATATCTGTGAGAAACCCGATTTTTTATAGCTGTCCCGCCTTATGCTGGTAGCCACAATGCCCATATAATCCGATACCGAAAGTTTAGGCGGGATCATAACGACAATGTGCACATGATCTTTTTGAACATTTAACTCAATGACCACACACTTCTTCTGCTGGCTAAATGCTCGAACACAACTGGCTACCTCCAGGCCGACTTCACCTTCTGGTATCCTCAATCGATACCACAGATGAAGTCCGGTTTCTGGAGACATCCCGTCAGGTGACTGGATATCTGGATAATGATAGCACATTTATGGGCTTTGATCTGACTATTCCGAAATCTGAATGGTATGTATCCGAAGATGAAATTGAGCCGTTGGAAACGCAGATGGAACGGATTGAAAAAGAGATTTGGGAATTAGATAAAAAACTTGAAGTGGCAGAAAATCGTGCAAAAAAAGAGTCTGATCTTCGGGAAATCAGGAAAACAATTCAGAAAAAAGACAATATATTAACCCAATTCGATAGACTGAATCAGTGGCAAACTGTCCATGAAAGTCGTGATAAATGTGAAGAAAAACAACGTATCTTAAAATCTGATCTCGGAAAAATGCAGGAAAATATCTGGGAAACTGACCTGAATACCAAACGGGTGCGAAAACACCTTGAAAGCCTGCACACTAAGTTGAACAGTATTGAAAAAACCGTCCAAGAGACAGGACGGGAACATCAGAACATAAAAACATTTTCAACAGAGTACCCTCCAAATATTCAAAATATTCCGGAAACGGATCTGGAGTTTGAATATCGTCAGGGCAAGTCGCGGGTAGGAACGCGGATGGCTGATCTAAAACGGCTCCAGGATTATCAGGCTGAACACAGGATATTATTGGAAAGCCGCTATGAACTTGAGTCACCGGACATGGATTTTGATCAGTGGATTGAGCAAAATATGAATATTACAGCCCAGAATGCAAAGTTTGAAAGTCAGCTTTACCAATCCTATAATAACTTGTTCACCCGGATCAAAGGAGAAATGGATAAATTTATCCAGGCATTTGACGTGGTTAGAGACCGGGTGGCCACTCTGAACCGTAACATCAAAAACGTCAGCATTTCCAATATCGAATGTATTGAACTGGATGTCAAAGAAAATCAAACTGTTAAAGCCATTAAAAAAATATGTCAGAGACAACCGGGTCTTTTTTCCATAGATCATCAGGATTGTTCATCCGAGCAGGCCCGAGAAATTTTGGATGACTACCTTTCGACAATCCGAGATTACGGACGGGAAATTAATCTGGAAGATATGTTTCAATTAACTTTCAGCGTTAGATTCAACCGCAGCACCAAACCGGTCTATACACAGGAAATTCATAAATTCGAGTCTCACGGTACGGAGACCGGCATAAAGATTATCCTATACCTGGGGCTGATAAGCCTTTTGCAGGAAAAACGCCAGGCTCTCAGTGCAAGAATCCCCTTTTTTCTGGACGAGGTCGGCTCAATTGATAGCCACAACCTGAAGCAGCTTATCCGGTATTGCTCTGATAACAACTTTCTACCTATCTTTGCCAGTCCGGATATCCGTAATGACGTTCCCTATAATTATATCTTTAAAAGAGAGGGGAAGAGGAGTATCCTTATGAACGAGATATTTATTACAGAACCGGAGGTCTCTCATAATGAAGCGTCCCCTGTGGATTAAAAAAATGCTTGAAACCGGTGCAATCCCTTACTCACAAGTGCCGGTAGAATTTTTATCTGAATTAAATAACCTGAATTTTATCCGAATCCGACGCAATAAATCCCGCCAGCGTGTCGAGGTTATTCATGATGAATTTAAAAACTTTCAGATATTACCAACTTGTACCTTTGACGTTGTTTGATTTTGATCTGTTATA
>JAOZRC010000822.1 GCA_029940345.1 Desulfobacterales bacterium | reverse complement strand
TAAAATCTACGGGAGCTACAATAGCCAGGAAACCCGATTTTTGAGATGTCCCGTCTTATGTTGGTAGCGCACTTGACATCTGCTGCTTAAATGTATTATATAATACACTATACCGTTGCAAAGCCATTAATATTTAATAAAGGACTGATCATGACACTTCAGCCCCAATTGATAGTCGTGAAGCAAACCGAACCTTTGCTGCCGCCATCGCCGTTTGCGGATGGCTCGCTTATAACGGATCATCGCCTAACCGGTGATAACCAGGAGAAACCGGACGCGCGGAACCTGAACATGCTGAGAGGCGCGGATTTGCCCGGAGACGACGGAGAACCGATGGAAAATGAGCGTGAGGATTTTCAGATTCATTTGGGTCTTGATTCGCTTAACCAGTATTGGCAAGACCGGGATGATTTTTATACCGGCGGTAATATGTTCGTGTATTACAGTATCTCCCAGGCGCAGGCCGTACTCAAAGAACTGAATCCTCCTGAACGCAACAGGGATATTGCTCGTCGCCCTGGGAATGAATATGCATTCAAGGAACTGGAGCATCCTGAACGACCCAAGCGAGCGTTTCGCGGTCCGGACATGTTTGTTGTTCTGAACGTGGATGGCAGTTACCGGCGCCAGAAATGGGTGGTGTGGGAGGAAAAAGGACGTCATCCGGATGTTATCTTTGAGTTTCTTTCGCCTTCGACCCGTAAAACGGACCTGGGTCTCAAAAAGCGTATATATGAGCGCACTTTCAAAACACATGAGTATTACTGCTTTGACTATCTGAATCCGACCGGGGAAGACAGTTTGTTCGGATGGCGGCTGAACAGGCGCGGTGTCTATCTGCCCATAGCCGCCGATTCACAAGGCCGGCTATGGAGTGAAAAGCTGGAACTGTCAATCGGCCGCTGGTCAGGATGTTACAATCGCGACAATACGGTTTGGATGCGATTTTATCAGCCTGATGGGGAATTGGTGTTGACGTTTGCCGAAGCCGCGCAACAACATGCCGAACAGGAAACGCGCCTGGCTGAACAGGAAACGCGCCGAGCCGAACAGGCTGATAAACGCGCGCAAAGATTGGCTGCTCAGTTGCGTGCGATGGGTGTCGAACCGGACTTAATTTGACCGGTGGGAGCTATCAACTTAAAGCGCGACAAAAAGACCCTTAGGGCTTTAAAAATCCTAAGGGGCTAGAAAGTTGTAGCGACTGTTTTTAGTGTCGCGGTTAAATTTGGCAGCCTTACACCGCAAAACGGAAAACTGTTCCGTTAAGAATGATCTTAAGCAGTAAGTGGGTACTCCCTACAAAATAGTGTGGGTCATTAAAATCAATAGGTTACACGGGATCATGGTTTCGTTTTATAGCACCCACATTGTTTTGTAGGAACTACAGAAATTTTATTGGGCCACAATTGCTAATTGCGCATTACACAACCGTAATCTCATCCAGAATACGATCAATATCCGATTTAAACGCATCATGCCGGTTAAACACCAAGTCTAAATCTGCCATTTGGGAATAATCCACATTGTCAGCAAGCAGGTCTTCCAATTCATCCTCTTCTATTATATCATTTTCCAAAGGCCCGGGTGCGTCCAAAAACGAAGCGCCATATTCACCGTCAGGAACATTACCTAAACTGACATCCAAATCCGCATAATACACCTCATCCCAATTCGCCTCATATTCACCATCCGGGAAAGAGCCAATTCCGACTTCTTCCAAGTCATTCATAAGCGCCACAAAAGTAGTTGCAAAATTATCCCAAGGTTCTGTAAAAAGCGTAAGTTTCGTTTCTTCGTTCATATCGCTTGTGAAATCGCTGAAATCGAAATTGGCGGCAAAATCATAATCGGATGTAAACTCATCGACAACATCAAAATCAGGGGTGGAAACAATTTGATAATCTGAGCTAGGTCCGGGCGTAACAATAACATTTTCAATTTCATCGGGTGTATTATCCGGTTGAATCGGTATGTCCGGAACGGTTGGTTCCGAAGGGGGTTGAGCAGGTGGCGCTTGCGGATCAATGGGTGGCACCGGCAGATCAATAGGTGGCGCCGGCGGATCAGTGGGTGGCGACGGTGGATCAACGGGTGGCGACGGTGGATCAACGGGTGGCGTTGCAGGCGTGACGCCCGTAACTGTGATGGTCACCGTAGCGGTGTCTGTGCCGCCATGGCCGTCGGAAATTGTGTAGGTGAAGGTGTCAGTGGCGGTTTGACCGGTTTCGAGATAATCAAACTGGCTTCCGGCATCATAACCGAAAGTGCCGTCACCGTTATCCGTTATAGTGACACCCAGGGCGGAGGTCGCATCGAAATTGTCAATGGTGTGCGTGTCATTCGTATCCGGGTCAGTGACATCATTCAACACATTCGCGGTCGTGAAAACCGCCGTGTCTTCACCGACCGTGTGCGCGTAATCCTGCGCCGCAGGGTCATCATTGGCTCCGTTGATTGTGATGGTGACCGTGGCGGTGTGTGTGGCGATGCCGTCTGAGACGGTATAGGTGAAACTGTCCGTGGCGCTTTCACCGAATGCCAAGGCGTTGAACTGTGTTCCGGCATCATAACCGAAAGTGCCGTCACCGTTATCCGTTATAGTGACACCCAG
>JAOZRC010000821.1 GCA_029940345.1 Desulfobacterales bacterium | reverse complement strand
CTGTTCTTCCTCTTTGACCGTATCCCGAGTAAGACCGAGCGGTTCAACGCTCTTGAGCTTGGCGTCGATCAGGGCTGTCTCAATATCCGTTTTTACCTCTTCGGTGAAGTTTCCTGCGGCATCTCTCGCACCCTCAAAGGCCTCATTCAGCCCTTCAGCCAATGACGCCTCTTTTTCCGAATCATCAAGGGCTGTGGCCACGGCGTTATGCCACTCACCGTCCAGCAGACTGATGAGATCAAAGCTATCACCCGGACCTATCAGAAACAAAATATGCTCCCTTCCACTCTCCGAATTATAAACAGAAACCCTGGCGCGACCACTGATGATGATATAGAGACGATCTGAAGCCTGTTCCGGTGAAATGGCGGTTTCGCCTTTAGCACGAGTCTTGTAATGAAATATCCGTAGCATATCCTCCAGTAAGACAATGATTACATTACCAAACAGAGGAGACTGACCCAGTATTTTCAGACAGCGGGCATAATGCAGGGAATCCTGCCGCATCTTCTTCTCCATTATTGTGTTGTTTATATGAAAGTCTTTATAAATAGCGTTATTTCAACACCTTTGCTTTCAACCGCATTCCGGTAGCGATCAGCCGCCCGGATTGGGAGTTCCTCTTTCCCAATTTTGGTAGTGCGAAGTTATTTCGTCCTTATTCCTAAGCTGCTTTACAGCTTCACGGTATCCCTCGACAATGGTCTCCTCGGCCCGGTGAAACTCCAGAAACTTGATATTTCCCAGCTTCGGTTGAATCAACAGATCGGGCGGATCTGCCGCCAATTTTGTTGCGGTGATCTGTGCTTCCATGATGTTGATTGAGGTCGTCAACACCTCAAATATGTTCGGCATCGGATCCCTGTGCATCCAATGGCGCACCTGTGATAACGCGGGTGAATTGAATTTGTTGAGCCTGTTGTTCAGATCCTGCGTGATTTTCCATTTTTTGCGAAGCGACCGGCCTTCCGTAGATTTTGCAGGCGGAGCAACTTGGGTCATGCTGTTTGCGTTTTTTTTTCCGACTATGTCATGGTTCAAATCCACGGCGATGACGTAATCCGCTCCCATATCCCTGATTACTGAAACCGGAACAGGATTGACCAGACCGCCGTCGATCAAAAAATCAGCCTCTTTCTTTACCGGCGTAAAAATGCCTGGGACCGAGATGCTCGTACGGATCGCATCTATAAGATTCCCTTTGTTCAATACGAACTCATGACCCGTGGCCAGGTCGGTGGCAACCGCGCAATAGCGGATGGGTAATTCTTCAATGTTTATCTCCAGAACATGACCGCGAAAGAAATCGGTGAGTTTTTCCCCATCAATGAGGCCGGACCTCGGAAAAGTCACATCCAGGAAGGAAACGATTTGTTTCCAGTCAAGTTGACGGGCAAAATCTTCCAGCACATCTGTTTTGTTCAGGGCAAACGCGGCCCCGACCAGAGAACCGATACTGGTTCCGGCTACGCACTTGATTTCTATCCCGGCCTCAGCCAATGCCCGTATTACACCGATGTGAGCCCACCCCCGTGCGGAGCCGCTGCCCAGCGCCAGGCCTATATTTTTCGGAAAACCTGAATTATTGTCATACATACTCACCTCCGAATTCTGTATAATATTCGTTTTATTAGCATTAAAAACAAATTAAATCATAATGTTGTCCACCCTTCATGACTGAAAATACAGCGCCCTGCACTTTTAACGCCTAAAGCGCATGATTACCCTGGCCGTCAGCCCGCTCTGATCATCCAAATACATATTTTCAACGCGTCCGCCTTGATAGATGCGATATCCCGTTCAAACGAATCACAATTTTTCATTCAATCCGCTGAAATTATGCAAATGGCCTGTCATAACCATCCTTCGAAGCAGTTCATTTTCAAATTCTAAATATTGGCGCAACTCTTTGATATCAAAATTCAAAAGTTTTTTGATCCCGATGGCATAACCGGACGGCAGTCGGGCATAGTTTTGTGCTACTTCCAAAGCCATCCGGTCAAGATCTTCCAGGGGTGCCACTTTATCAACAATGCCCAGTTGATGTGCTTGAACCGCGGTGACATCTTCCTCAGAGAGCAGTATCCGGGAAGCAGTGACGGGGCCAAGCATCTTAGACAGAAAAAAGACGCTTCCGCCTTTTGGTGCCAAGTTAAGTTCAATGTTCGGGTTTTGATAAACCGTGTTGTCGGCCACGATTCGATAATCGCAGGCAAGGCTGATATTCATGAACAGCAGAATCACATTTCCGCTGTCAGCATGGATTACCATTTTGTTGATATCCGCCAGCTTCAAAATAAATTGGTTGAGCGCATTGTACATTCGCTCAAGCGGCAGCATGAAAAAATCCGATGCCATCATTTTTTGGTAATAGCTGACATATTCGGTACGTTCCATTTTTACCGGCGCACTTTTGATCAGCAGGACTTTGATGTCGTCCTGGTAAGAAATAAGCTCAAGGTAATCAAATAGCGCCTTTTTAGCCTCTAAATCTGTGACATGCAAAAGAGGCATTTGTTTGAACGTCAATACGCTAATCTCGCCGATTGTTTCTCCTTTAAAAAGATAGTGGTCCATGGTCAGTTCTGTCATCTTTTTCATCAGGTCCTCCTTTG
>JAOZRC010000150.1 GCA_029940345.1 Desulfobacterales bacterium | reverse complement strand
TCCTCAACCCAACCTACGTCTGTCCCGCCTTATGTGGGTAGCCGGAAAAACGACAGATTTATGTTTTTGGCGGTTTTTTTCGACTATTCGTCATTCGATTGTTTCGTTAAAATTTGAAATGCTGAACAGGAAATTTATTTAGGGATCAATATTACTAAAAGGCACCGTTAGTTGACCCAATCATCCCATCATTTAAAACCGAAAGAAATCTATCTAGCCTGCCAAAAGATTCTCACTTCCCAACAGTGGCATCTAATCGCAGATAATTGCACCGGCGACAACTCATTGGACAATTTACCTGCAATCCTTTCCGCTAACGTTAAAAAATTGGGATTACCGGCATATTTACCGGACCTTGCTCGACTGGAAGCCGCCTTTTACAAACTGACCCAATGGCAAGTAACACTTCCCCAAAAAATAGAGCGCTTTAGCGTAAATCCTACCTTACTGGTAATAAATTTGGGGTGGAAAAATCTAATCTCGCTTTTGCCGACCTATCAATCCCGGGAATCGGATATACATCCGGAGCCGGGTGCCACGATTATCCTGTTATGGCAAGACCTTGAAACCGGCACAACCAGAGTCTGCGAAGCCTATGATGAAGCGCTGTTGGTGTTAAAACTTGTTGTAGAGGAGCTTGATCTCTGGCATGCTGCTAACGATGGTGGTATTCCCGTAAGTGCGCTGGATGCGGCCATTGAGCGCACCGTTAAAAAAGGCATCATCCTGGCACCGCCTTCTGGAATCCGACGGAATCCGGAAACGTTTCCCCACGGATGCATTTTTGATGAAAAATTTTTAATCGCCTCGGTTTTCACGCTGCAATGGCATATCACCCAACTGTGTGACCTGCATTGTAAGCACTGCTATGATCGCAGCAATCGCACCATGCCTGATTTCGAAGAAGCGGTGCGGATTCTGGATGATTTTAGTGCGTTCTGTCGAAGCCATTATGTTGCCGGGCAGGTTTCTTTCACCGGCGGCAATCCCCTGCTTTACCCCAATTTTAGGGCCCTGTACCGGGAGGCGTCCAAGCGTAATTTGGGGATCGCCATTTTAGGAAATCCCACTAGCCGCGAACGCATCAAGGAACTGAAAACGATTGAAGAACCGGTTTTTTTTCAGGTCAGCCTGGAGGGCCTGGAAGCGCATAACGATCAGATTCGAGGTGCCGGGCATTTCCAGCGCACTCTTCGATTTCTACAGATTCTGAAAGACCTGGATATTTTTGCAATGGTGATGCTGACACTCACCAAAGATAATATGGATCAGGTGATACCTTTGGCGGATGTGTTGCGTCATCGTACGGATCTTTTTACGTTTAACCGCCTATCCATGGTGGGCGAAGGTGCCAACCTGGGACTTCCCACCCGTGAAGCGTACATATCCTTTTTACATGCCTATTTGGAAGCGGCCAAAGACAATCCGATTATCGCTTTCAAAGACAGTCTGATTAATATCGTACGCTATCAAAACAAATCCGGACTGTTTGGCGGTTGCACCGGTTATGGCTGTGGAGCGGCCTTTAATTTTGTATCCCTGCTTTCTGACGGCGAAGTCCATGCCTGCCGCAAATTTCCCTCTCCCATTGGCAATATCCGCCGACAAAGCTTAGACGCCATCTATCATTCTGCAACAGCCCAACGATATCGAAAGGGTTGCCAAGCATGCCACGATTGTGATATTCGGCCTGTGTGCGGCGGATGCCTGGCCGTTTCCTATAGCCATGGCCTGAATATTTTTGAGGAAATTGATCCGTATTGTTTTATGGATCAGGCCTAAACCGGACAAGTGCTAATCCTTAATATATGGACTTACACATAATAAATTTCACAGCGTTACCAGTCGTCGGCTAATGCAATACATCCTCCTCCCTCTATCATTGTGAAATTTAATATGTGAACGTCCATGCGTTCAGATGTAACTGTTCATTCCCTCCCACAAGCCGTTCCGCTTAGGGGAATCGAACCCAAAATATTTTTCTTAAATACTATAGGTAAACGATACGGGTGAAACTCAGATCAAAAATAAATTTAGCGCTTTTAGTCACTTTTGTGATTATCGCAGGGATATATAGCGTCATTTTGTTGCCCTTTGAAATGAAACGCCACGATACGATGATCGAAAAAATAATGCTTTCCCTGGTTTCCATTGTTGAACAAAAGAAAGAGGAGATTGCTAATGAAATTTCCAACCTGCAAAAAGAGGCACTTCGGCTCAGTTTGAATGACTTACTGGAAGTTAAGGATATTGTTTCAATAAATACCTATTTACAGGATGGCAAATTATTGGTTACTACCGAAAAAAGCCCGCCTTCCGATTTGTCCCCATCAGAACAAAAAATGACAATGGACGGCCATTTTTTTGTTGAAGAAACCTGGCGCGAGCAACCGGTCCTGACCTATCAGGTCAGCATTGATGTCATCGGTAAACACGTGGGTTATATGAAAATTCACACCACCTTGCTTGATCTGAAGCACAACGAGCGTTTCACTTTGATTATTTTCACCGCACTGCTCCTCACGGTTTTAGTGGTGATCTATGGGCTTTTGAATACATTGCTCATGCGTTCGGTGCTTCGTCCTGTTTACCTGTTAAAAAACAGTATGAAGCATATTCAGAAAAGTATGGTGGGCGAACAAGATGATTTTGTGGCACAATATGAAGCTGAAAAAATTGAGCAAACCTTCAATCAGATATCTTCTGATCTGACCAAAGCGTATGACTCCCAAGATGAAATCGGATCATTGGCGCGATCTTTTAAGCAGATGGTTTCCGCTTTGCAAACTGCCTACAGCACTATTCAGAAAGCCGAAGCCAAATATCGCGGTATTTTTGAAAACGCTGGCGAAGGCCTTTTCCAGGTGACTCCCCAGGGTAACTTTATCTCCGCCAATCCGTCTGCCGCCCGCATCCTGGCCTATGATTCACCGAATGATCTGATTACATCGATCATCGATATCACTGACCAGCTTTTTGTCAATATTGAAGACCATGCGGAATTTGCTGAACTGTTTCGCACCCAACGTCGTGTATCCGGATTAGAAAAACGGTTTCGACGCAAAGACGGCAGCGTTTTTTGGGGATCCGTTTCGGTAATGCGCGTCTGCGATGAAAATGGTGAAACACGCTACTACGAAGGCTCGTTCATTGATATCACCGAACGTAAGGAAAAAGAACGCGCCGAAAAAGACTGCGAAGCGGCCGATGAAGCTCTGTTCGGTTTGCAAGCCGACGTTGAATCGAAAAAACCTGTTCTGCCGCGTGAAAGAGAAGCGCCGCCGTTACCTGTTAAAACTGTACCGGATCATTGCGCGACCGATGAACCTGATTTACCGATTTCCTTGCCCGGTTTTGACATCGAAGCCGGCATTGCACGCGTAGTGGGCAATAAACGGCTTTATTTAGATTTACTGCTAAAATTGGCTCAAAATTATCATGAAGTTGACAAAGATATCAAAAAGGCGATACAAGCATCAGACTTGGAAGAAGCTGCCAAACTGGCTCATAAAGTTAAAGGAATGGCGGGAAACCTGGGAGCCGATGCGCTGCAAAAAGCGGCTTTCAATTTGGAAACGGTGCTATCAGAAGCGCTGACAGACGAGATTAACAACTACGTAACCATTTTTTCGGAGGTTCTGGATCAGGTCGTAACATCTGTCCGAGACCTCGAAAATGGGCTAAAAGGCGGTAAGACAGAATTTTCAGATGCGCAAGACACCCCAGTTGATGTTGAAACAGTAAGACCGTTATTGAAACGAATTGCCGATCTTATCGTCTCGGATTATGGTGAAGCCATCAATCAGATAGATCATTTAAAGCACCTGCTGGGGCATTCCGAAGCAAAAAATGAGTTTGGCCAATTAGAGCTTTATCTTGATGAATTTAATGATTCGGAAGCGCTGAATTGTTTGCATCGCATCGCTGAAAAACTGAATATTGCATTAGGAGGCTGAAAATAATGAACGTGCCAACCGGCAAACCCAAAATCCTTATTGTTGATGATACGGCTGAAAACCTGCGCGTACTTATTGAAATACTTAAAGATGACTACGCGACGATTCCGGCTGTCAGTGGTGAGGAGGCGCTTAAAAAGGCGATGGCTGATCCCATGCCGGATTTGATTTTATTAGATATCCTGATGCCTGTCATGGATGGATATGAAGTCTGTAAAAGATTAAAAGAAAATGATAAGACAAAAGATATTCCGATTATTTGTATAACGGCGATGTCTGAGGTAATGGATGATGCCAGGGCGTTTAAGTTAGGTGCGGCGGATTATATTCCCAAACCGTTTAATCCCGCCACTGTAAAGGCCCGTGTAAAGAACCATATCAAACTGAAAAAAGCCATTTCAGATCAGCAAAAACTCATCCGGGAATTACAAGATGCGGTGTCAAAAATTAAAACGCTAAACGGTCTTTTACCAATGTGCGCCAACTGTAAAAAAATCAGAGATGATAAAGGGTATTGGAATCAGGTGGAGCAGTATGTCAGGGACCATTCAAATGCTGATTTTACACATTCCATATGTCCTGAGTGTGTCAAAAAATTGTACCCCAAAATTCAGGAAAACATTTTAGCAGAATTCCGAAAATAAATATACCATGCCCTGCTATCCTACACTTTTTTGTGATGGAAACCGGGTGTCAGGGGCGCCGGCCAAATTCCTGAAACCAAAATGCAAAAAAGCATGAACTGGCGCATGAAGGATGCCCTTAGTTCGGTACACGCTTATCTGGAAATCACCTTAAATAAAACCTGACGTCAAATCAAAACGCCTGGTCGTATTATCAAATATGTCAGCTACTGAAAGGCTCGCCAAAATGAAGGAGCAAGTCAAAAAACCAAAAGTGATCATTATAGATGATGCGCCTGAAAACATACGTATGTTGATCGAAATACTTAAAGATGATTATGCAACCATTCCCGCGACAAGTGGTGAAAGCGGTCTTGAAAAGGCGCAGATTGTGCCGTTACCCGATTTGATTTTATTAGATATAATGATGCCTGGCATCGATGGATATGAAGTTTGTAAAAGGTTAAAAGCAATTAAAAAAACAAAGTACATTCCGGTGGTTTTCATCAGCGCTATTTCAGAGGTCATGGATGATGCCAAAGCATTTGATTTAGGTGCAGCAGATTATATAACCAAACCCTTTTATCCCGTTACGATAAAGGCCCGTGTAAAAAATCATATAAAACTGAGAAAAACGATCCTTGGAATGGAGCTGCTTGTTCAGCAGCTCAAAGAAGCCTTGAGCGAAATCAAAACGTTAAGCGGTTTGATACCGATTTGCGCGAATTGTAAAAAAATCAGGGATGACAAAGGGTACTGGCTGCAAGTGGAACAATATATAAAACAACATTCCGGCGCCGAATTCAGTCAGAGTATATGTCCCGATTGTGTAAGCGAATTATATGAGGAGTTTCAAGAGATAGTTTCAAGCGATACTTAATAAAACCGCATACAAGCCGCTTCGAGCGTTCAGATAATCAATGGCATGGCTATATGGTGATAATATACCTGCGTATTACAACCCGTTCGATTCATCAATGACCGATGTGAATTCCTGGGGTGGCCTGGCTGTGATCGGGTTTAAATTCAATGATATGTTTACAACCGAAGCCGGTTATGGTTATTCTCAATATGAACTTGATGCCAGCGGTGCGGATACTGTCGCCAACCAGTCATACTATTTCAATACATCAATCACCCTGGCTCCGGGTTTTTTTATCGTACCGGAAGTTGGTATTGTTGACTTGGAAGAGATCGGCGCTAATGACAACGATATTGTTTACATCGGCGCAAAATGGCAGATTAATTTTTAATATCACTGTAAATACCGTACACCGATAGGGTAGATGTCCAATTTCCAAAAACCGACCGCAAAAGAACGCTGTGGTGATTTCCAGATCAATTTTTGTAGAACGATTTTAGGCTAACAACATAAAGTGGGACAAAAGTAAAGCGGTAAGCTGTTCCGCTTTTTCAACTTCGAATTGACTGTGGTCGACGCGGAACAGCTTTCCGCGTTACATACGCACAGCCTGTCCCGGCTTATGTTGGTAGCCCGATTTTACACAGCATCAGCTTGGAACAACCGACATGTGTTTTTCCAAATGACATCCGCCAAAAGTTCCGGGTCTTCGTTCCTGATTTGCGCTAATTTGATCAACACCGACCGAACATAGGCGGGTTCATTACGTCGGGTGCGGTTTTTTTGAGGCGCTGGCGTTAAATAGGGCGCGTCGGTTTCAATCAGAATCTGTTCAGCCGGAATAGAGGTGACCAATTTACGCAAGTAAGCACCTCGGCCTTTAATCGTCAGAATGCCGGTGATGCCGATATAAAACCCCATATCCAGATAGCGTTTCAATTCTTGCCGGTTTCCGCTGAAACAATGGATAACACCACCGACGATTTTATTCCTCTGCGTTTCTAAAATTTCAAGCAAACGCCCCTGGGTGTCTCTTTCATGAAAAATTATCGGCAGTTTCAATGGTTCGGCGATTTCAATTTGCATGTGTAAACACATCTCTTGATCTTTTACCGGTGAAAACATCCGGTTGAAATCAAGTCCGATTTCTCCCCAGGCCCTAACCACAGGATTTTTAGCCAGGTTGTTAAGTATGGCCAGGTCTGAGGCCGTACTGTCTTTGGCGTTGTGGGGATGAATCCCCACCGCGGCACAGAGGCGCTTCCGGGCGTCTGCCAGTGCGACCGCTTTCTGTGAACTTTGGCGGTCTATGCCGACGGTCATCGCTTTCACCACATCAGCTTCATCCATGCGCTGATAAATTTCATTCATATCTTTCGCAAACACCGCATCATCTAAATGACAATGGCTGTCAAATAATTTCATTGTAACTCCTTTAGAGCCTGTTTGAAAAGTCTTAAATCGGCTGCAAAAGCGTGAGAACGGCTCTGATTTCCGCAAATTTCAGGCCAATAGGCCGGCTATTGCCCTGAAATTTGCGAAAATCAGCCCTCGTTCTCACACTTTTCGCTTCGATCACGACTTTCCAAACAGGCTCTTAGCGAGACATCGCAAATCCGCGGTTAGAAAAGAAAAGGTGCATTCGTATCCTTGGGAGCGGGTTGATCACTTAAAGGCCCGAATCTTTTATCTTCTTTAAAATTAAGCAGTTTCAGAATTTTATTCAATTTGCGATTCATATAAAAAATTTCCTCATGTATTGCGATGACTTCATTTCTGATCCGATTGATAAAAAGAAAGGCAACAATCGCAAGAATGAAATAAACTAAAATAAGAATCTTTAAAGCAAGGTAAAATATATCCAGATTGTCTATCACATACATAAAGGCTCTCCGCTATCCAGGAATGATACCGAACAGGTCGGACGTTTTCATGGAAGTCATTGTGGTATTTAATTTAATCTCTTATACTATTTTATTGATCCCGAAATTGCAAGAAAATGTGTCAACGAATCTATCTTCATTGCTGTGGATGTTCAGACAATCACCTGCCCAGATATAAATTTCTTAATCTTAATCGTTTTTTACTTACGCTTAAAATTTAGCAAAATGCCAAACGGGATCGTTGTATAGTCCGCATTACTATTGCACATTGTTTGTTTTCTTTTACACATAAATAGCTTTTTTGAAAATGATTGACTTTGAGTGTTCTTTGTTTTAAATAGCAAGATAACTTAACGAAATCCCACCTAAAAAGATACAAAAAATTCATGCTTTTTAACCCTAGCTTGATAAAGGACATCGAAAAATGCCGCTGTCTTCCCGCTGGATACCCTTTATTTTAATCATCGTTTTTATGACCGGATGTGAAAAAACGATTGATTTCCGTCACAAACGTCTCGAAAACGCCCAATTACATATCAGCCAGATCAGAAACCGCACAGTTCCGGATGATACCGTGCATACCCTTCACTGGTGCATTGAAAAGGCCTTAGCCCAAAATCTTGATCTGAAAGCCGCCGAATTGCAGCAAGCTGTTATGAACGAACGTAAAACTGCCGCTGTTATGGGAATGCTTCCAGATTTGAATCTGAATTATCGGGTGGGATCACGCAGTAACGAATCGGGCGCCAGCAGTGAATCTATCACCACCGGTATTGAAACGTTGGAGCCGAGTAAAAGCTCGGAAAAAGATGAAAGCCGCTTCCACATGGAACTGATGTTCAGTGTCCTTGATTTTGGCCTGTCCTACTACAATTCGATTCATGAGAGCGATAAAGCGCTTCTGGAGGAAAAACAGATGCGTCGAACCGCTCAAAACCTGATGCTGGATGTCGCCAAAGCTTATTTTCGGGTGGCAAGCATCCAATATGAAATGACAACTATCAAAGACCTGATTGACAGATCGGAAAAGGCTGAAGCACTTATTGATGACTTGCGCACCAGCAAAAGAATCGGCCCGTTGGAAGCATTAACAAAAATCAAAGCGTTGAAAAAGCTTAAACAACGGTTGACCGAGTATCGCAGAAGCTATGAAAACGCATGCATCCGATTAAGCTCTCTTATGGGCTTTGCGCCGGTCAATGAAATCCGCGTGGACACCTCGATCCTGGAAAAATTAAATAATATTGAAGTGCCGGAGATTGAGATTCTTGAACAAGTTGCTTTGGATGAACGCCCTGAACTTTACCAGTTGGATATCGAAAGCCATATTACTGCGGTTGAGGCTCGCAAAAGCATGTTGATGATGTTTCCCAATGTACGGCTTTTTGCCAATTTCACCGATTCTTCCAACAAATATTTATATAACCAAAGCTGGTGGGATGTTGCCTTGGGTGCTGTTTACAACTTATTGAAACTTCCCTCGGAGATTTATAACTACAACGCTTTGAATATCCAGTTGGAAGAGATAACAACCCAAACGATAGCGCTTTCCATTGGCATTATGGCTCAAGTGCGTATTGCCCATGCCAATCTTATAGAAGTAAAATCCCGCTATGAACTTGCCGAAGAATTATTTAATATTGATCAGCAGCGTCTCGAAGCCGCGCGTCCCAGGGCGCAGACCGGCGGATCACTTTCGTCTTTGGATTTATTAAAATACGAATTAGAAACCGCCGAAACTTTTTTTGAACGCACCCAGTCATTGTCGAATTATTATCTGGCTTATTACCGCCTGTTGAACGCCGTGGGGCTTGAGTCTTTGGATCAAAGAGCAGTGCAGCGGGCGCGCAGGATTCTTCCGGAAATGGAAGCGGCCCAATTTGTCCAAGCGGAGCCTGTCAAATATCAGCAGGACACCGCTTTTAACCTCATGCTGAATAACGTCAGTCATGATATCTCCCGCGGAGATATGGCAACGCCGCCACGAATTCACAAGAATCCGGCTGAAGAGATAGGGATAAAAGATATTGCTGCTGAAGACCAAGCCCCAACCAGTGCTTTAGCGACTTCTGAAAAACCCATTACGCCAACACTTGCAGTTCCGTCGGCACAATCACCGCAACAAACTTCGGCCTTTACTTTTATGTTGGATAATATCAACAGAGATATTTCCGACGGCGCTGAAATGACATCGGCACGATTTAAACAAAGCCAGTCAAAGGAGATAGCGGAGGAGAACATCGCGCCTGATAATGCATCCAAGGCGTCATCCGCCGTAGATGCCACATTACCTGAAATTGAAACGGATAATACCGAACAATCGGAGAAGCATTTGAAGCAAACGGAGCAATTACCGGCGCATAGCGACGATGTTGAACCCCTTGACGATAACGCGCAGAAGAAAAACAGCGTCGTTACATCGTCAGATGCGGCTTCCAATTTCACTTCGCCCGCATTTCAATTAATGCTTGATCAGATTATTAAGGATATGTAAGAGCGTGTTTGAAAAGTCTTAAATCGGCTGCAAAAGCGTGAGAGCGGTTCTG
>JAOZRC010000149.1 GCA_029940345.1 Desulfobacterales bacterium | reverse complement strand
TACCTGACCCAGGACATTTGGTATTCCCAGGGGCTTGCAAAATTTGCCCTTGTGAAAGGCGTCGGGGCAGCACCCATCAAGTCACCGAGGCAGAATTTAAACGGAGACCCTTACTTTACAGACGGTTTGCGAACCGTCCTGTGGGTCTCCGGCAAGCCGGTTGCCTCTGATGATGTCGAATTTGTCGAGTGGGAGTTACCGTCGGAGTAGATGGATTCGATTAACGCGGCCTTATCTATGACTTTCTCAAAGAGTTCGACTTGTGTGGTTGAAAATTTCGTAGGGTGGGCATCGCCGGAAACCAAACCTGGGATATTGCACCAACCTTTGTCGGCAATGCCTACCGTTTACTAAAAAAAACCGGTGGGCAAAGGCCGTTTCATTTAACAAAGTACATCGCTTTGCCTACTCATCATCAATAAACCAAGTGAGTGCCAAAACGTTGCCCACCCTACATTTCATATCAACCGCACAGGTCGAAAGAGTTTGAAAAATACATGAATGCAAAAATATAAAAAGACACGCTGAGAATCAAATTGGTTGTCATTCCGAAACGCAAAGATCAACTTCTGAAAGGGCGTGGAGATATTTCCGCTGGAAATATGACCATTACACCCTTCGAAATCGTTCATCCTAAACTGAAGTTCCTAGCGCAATCAAACCCTTCACCGCAATAAATCGCCGCTAGGCTATTTTTCGTTCAACCGAGCACTTTCAGTCGTGCATAGCCCCACTTTCTTCCCGCAAAGCCAAAGGAGGGGCCAGGATCTCCGACCAGATGATAGCATTGCGTAAAGTTTCAGGTGTGAAAGAAGCTTCGCCGGGTGCCGCACTGATGGTAGTAATGGAAGGTTCCGGTTTTTTTTGATCCGCATCAGGCGTTGCCGAAACTGTCACTCGCCTGTCAGGTATCGTAAAGGCTTCTTTCTCTCTGGCTTCGTCTTCAAAATCAGCCTCCGATTCCCACTGCAACTCCTCATCCTTGGTATGGAAACGATCCCATTCGCCGGACGAATCGCCTGAATCCGGCTTTGCCTTTTTTTGTGCTTCGGCCGCCTGCCTTTCAAGCTCTTTGACCACATCCTTGATCTTATCGCCTAAATGTGACATGATGCCTTGCTTTGCCTTAGCGTCTTTCTGTGATTTTGCGACAGTCTTTGGCCGGGCTTTCTTTTTTTTAAACAAAGACACTATGTACCAGATAACCGCTATGATAACGACAATATTTTCAAATTCCATACGGATCACCTTTGTATGGTGCGTCAGGATGACAGCCTGACGCACTTTACCTGACGTTTAGGACGACTGACCGGTTCCATCATCTTTTTTCTTTTTATCCGGCTCACCGATGGTATCACGCATCTGGGTGTCGGCCATAATGTTCTTCATTTTGTAATAGTCCATAACGCCCAGATTGCCCTTTTTAAAGGCGTAGGACAAAGCCAACGGCACTTGCGCCTCGGCTTCAACGACTTTTGCGCGCATTTCCTGCACCCGCGCTTTCATTTCCTGCTCCTGTGCAAACGCCATCGCCCGGCGCTCTTCGGCTTTGGCCTGGGCAATTTTCTTATCTGCTTCAGCACGGTCGGTTTCCAGTTCTGCGCCGATATTTTTCCCCACATCCACATCGGCAATATCAATGGACAAAATTTCATAAGCCGTACCGGAATCCAAGCCTTTGGAAAGAACGGTCTTGGAAATCATGTCCGGATTTTCCAAAACGTCTTTATGCGAATTGGCTGATCCGATAGTGGTGACAATGCCCTCTCCAACCCGCGCCAGGATAGTCTCAGAACCGGCGCCGCCAACCAAACGATCAATGTTAGCACGCACCGTCACCCGTGAAAGCGCCTTTAGCTGAATGCCGTCTTTGGCCATGGCGGCAATTAGCGGTGTTTGGATCACCTTGGGATTGACGCTCATCTGCACTGCTTCCAGCACATCACGCCCCGCCAAATCGATGGCCGCGGCGCGATTGAAATCTAAAACGATTTTGGCTTTATCCGCAGCGATCAACGACTTCACCACCCGATTAACATTCCCACCGGCAAGAAAATGGGACTCCAGATTATCGGTTGAAATGGCTAACCCCGCTTTGACTGCCATAACCTTTGATTCAACGATTAATTTGGGCGGTACTTTTCGAAAACGCATAAAGACAATGTTAAACAAGCCCACGCGGGCACCGGAAACCAGCGCCTGCACCCAAAGTTTAATGGCAGATGCCACGAAATAGAATAAAACAATAGCTGCAATGACTAAAACGATGATAAGAATACTTGTAAGATCCATAAATTTTCTCCTTGTTGCAAAGTTTAAAGTTAAAGTTTGAAGTTATACGGATCTGATTTTATATTTGGTTTTTCCAGAATAGTGGGGTGTAAGCTTCAACTTGCATGCGCCAAAATGGAAAACCGAAAATCAGAACACTATACCAATATTTAAGCGTCAATTTTTGTTGCTTTGACGATGATTTGATTGCCTGTCACGTCATGTACGATGATTGCAGTTTCTTTTTCGATATATTCCCCCTGGGTGACAACATCAACCCGTTTGCCTTCAATATACGCAGTGCCGGACGGACGAAGATTGCTGATGGTCCGGCCGCTTTTGCCTAAGTACTGTTCCATCGTCGGATTTTGCGAAATAACACCATTCGCACTGGAAAGCACCGTGCGCAGCGTTACCGGTGATTTGGCCAACATTTTCAAGCCGACAATTACAAGCGTCGGGATCATCACAACATCAAGCGCTAAAAAAACGGCGCCGATCATTGCTGAAAATTGGGTGAACACCACAAACAAGGAATAGCCAAAGACTCCGATTGCCAAAACAGTCAGCAATCCGCCGGAAGGCAGAATAATTTCGGCAATAATAACGACAATGCCGGCCAGTTGTAAAATAATAGGATAACTTAAACCGTTCATGCGATCCTTTTCCTGGAAACGATAATGTGATTGCCTTCAATCGCAGATACGATAATCAGCGTCCCCTTTTCGATAAATTCAGCTTCGGTCACCACATCTGACCTTGCGCCATTGATTTCCGCTTTTCCGGATGGTCGCAGAAAAGAAAGCGCCACGCCATTGTCGCCAACTTGCACATCCTGCGCTTCTTTTGAATCGGCGTGCGCATCTTCAAGCGTCGCTCCCAAATAGGGACCGCTAATGACGGTGGCAAGTTGAGGCAACAGATAACGAAAGGTTAACATGGAAAGAATAAAAGCGGCCAATGCGGCTCCAAGCACTTGGACGATGTTGCGAGTCAACAATTCCGCCTGCCAGGGAAACGCCGGATCCGGCCAAACGAAGTCCTGGAGAGCGAGAATCATGCCGATAGTCATCAACAGGATACCGGCAAATCCGGCAATGCCAAAACCGGGCAGCACAAACAGCTCTATTCCCAGCAGGGCAATTCCGGAAATTAACAATAGCATTTCCGTATAATCAGCCATTCCAACAAGGTACTGGCTGAAAAAAACCAGACCCAGGAAACAGATTCCGATAATGCCAGGCACACCGAAACCGGGTGATTTAATTTCAGTGTAAAGCGCGGCCAGACCGATCATCATCAGGATCGGCGCAATCGTCGTAATAAAGCGCACCAATGATTCCGACCATGTCTCTTCGATGTTAATAATTTCATAATCTGGAATATCCAGTTTAGTCAACAATTCATCAAAATCAGCAACCGTCATTTTTGAAAAACCCAGTGTCAGCGCTTCCGCCGCATCCATTGTCAGAAGTTCACCTTCTTCAACGACAGTGCGTTTGGATGTTATCTTCACTTTTTCCGAGTCGCCCAGTTCGTCAAATTCGCGGGCGTCCATATATACCGTCAGGCCATCTTTTTTGACTTCATAAACAGCCATTTTTTCCGTGACCATCGATTCCGCCAGCACCGGCGAGTAGCCATTGCGTTTGGCCAGGGAGCGGAATTTGGCGCGTAATGGCGACTGGAATTTTTCGCCCATCATTTTCGGCCCGTCACTGGAATAGGTAATCGGCGCGCAATCACCGATAGTGGTGTGGCGTTTCATTACCAATTCGTCACAAGCCAACGCAATCAGCGCGCCGGCGGATATTGCTTTATTCGTCACAAAGGCGATTGTTTTCCCTTTGGTGACATTGAGCAACGTATCCGTAATCAGAAGGGCGGAATCAACGCGTCCGCCAAATGTGTCCAATTTCAACACAAATAATGGATCGGGTGTGTCGGCGGAATCTAACGCTCTTTTCAGAAAAGCGGCCATGCCGGGTTCTACATTGCCGGACACGGAAATAACGTACACTTTCTGCTTGGCAGACACCGTGTGAATAGTGTTGCACAGGCTAAAAACGGCAATAATACCGAAGATGATAAAAATACGCTTCATTTTTAGATTCTATTTTGATTGTGTATGAGGAGCACCAGAAAAAATTCAATAATATCAGAGCCTGATTTTATGTCAAGTCTATATTGCAAACCGGCATTTCAATTTTGTTGACGGGTCTTTTTTCAAAACCAAATCTTAGAGCCTGTTTGGAAAGTTTCGACCTGTGCAATAACAGACGAAAGATGAAAAACCTTGCCTGATAAGGGTTTCTGAAAACTGTTTATCCCTTCACCAGACAAGTATGACCGTAGGGGCGAACCTTGTGTTCGCCCTGAGTCCGCGAATTATCACAAATCGGGCGAACACAAGGTTCGCCCCTACATTGGCACTGATTCCACGGTTGGTGATATTCACAATCGGGATGCTAAATATATTCAAATAAAATAGATGGTTATAATGTTAGCTTGACGCGTATGCCCGATGGGACTCTGACGAAACATAAGCGCAATGATTCTACAAATATGTCGTCCTGATGGGACTCTGAATGAATTGCACAGGTTGAAAAGTTTTAATTCTGTTGACAAAGCGTGATCTATTTTTTTTTATCCTCCTCTTTATCTTGTTTATTGTCAGGGGAGTTCCAAAAAAGATCAAAAAAGGAATTAAAAGGTGAAGATTCTAACATCGCTTTACCGGATTTATTGGGAAGCCCTTTCCCCATTTTCAGCCATTGGGCGAACTGGTTTTCAAATTGCTTTTTATGAAGCAGATACAATTGCATAATCTGTTGCAGGTAATTTTCAAAAAAATCAGCAAGAAGATTATCTCCATAGCGTATGGCCAGATGAAGCAAAGGAATTGGCAATAATGTATTATTTTTACGTGTTTCTTCCATCACAATCTGTGTGAGAACAAAAGCGGTGACATCCTCATCGGTACGCGCATCCACCACCCGTATTTCCCGTCCTTGGCGGATAATGGCGGCGACTTCGTGCAAAGTGACGTAAACACTGCTTTCAGTATCGTATAAACGGCGGTTGGCATATTTTTTCAATTTCAGAGTCAGGGTCATCTTGTTTTCCTTTTCAAGTAACAAACCGGCATCCCTCATTTTCCGGTTTACAATTCGGAGGAGTGCCAAACTTACAGTTTGGTATTCGGTATCCGCCAATGCTAAACTGTAAGTTTAGCTCTCCGGAGAAAAGTGTAAACCACTTTTAGCCTCACATGAAGGATGCCAACAAATCCACCTGTTGACCCCGCTATTGACAAGGTGCAACAAAGAAAAATATTGTACGCATATTCAATATATATCCTTATCATAGACTATTTAATTCAATAAATCAATACGTTATTTTAATCCGAATTGTAAAGCCAGTCAATTTGGACAAATGCCTTATTGTGCGCTGCACAAAAATCTTCTTGACATCCTATCAAGAAGATTTATAGTTTGTTTAAATTGAGTCGGGAGCGCTTTTGGTTGAAAGCGTTGCCAATTATTTTTTCCCCGGAATTTGCAAGCTGAATAAAAACGCACCGCTTGTCAGCAATTCCGCACACTAATCTGATTTAGGTCAGATTTAGGAGGTATTACATGATGGATCAGAAACAAATTTTTAAACAAATGATTGATTTTAACAAGGCAACTTTTGATAACAGTTTTAACGCAATGGTAATGCTTCAGGAGCAAACCGAACGTATGGCCGATCAACTTATGAGTCAGGCCGCATGGCTTCCCGAAGATGGTAAAAAAGCAATTGGTGACTGGGTGAATGCTTACAAAACCGGACGTGCTGACTTCAAAAAAAATGTGGATGACAGCTTTGAAAAAGTTAACGAGTTTTTTGAACAAGCTTAAAAACAGTACTCGTGAAATAGCAATCCTGAATATATTGATTCGATTTCAGTTTTTCAGAAATAGAGGATTGCAATCTTTAGCTTGCCGGAATTAATTCGATGTATAGACAGTCACATATTAAATCACACTGCGTTATCGGTCGTCGGCGTATTACAATACAGCCTCCTCCCTCTATCCTTGTGAAATGTAATATGTGACTGTCTATTAGGTGGGCATTGTCTGTTGAATATTTGGTATTACCAATAAATTATATTGACGATGCCCACTGGCTAACGTTCCTTAGAGCCTGTTTGGAAAGCCGTGATCGAAGCGAAAAAGTGTGAGAGCGAGGGCTGATTTTCACAAATTTTAAGGGAATAGCCGGCCTATTGCCATGAAATTTGCGGAAATCAGAACCGCTCTCACGCTTTTGCAGCCGATTTAAGATTTTTCAAACAGGCTCTTAGATAAGAAACCAGGGAAAATATGAGAACAACTGCGTACAATCCGATGACTTGGTTCACAGACTGGATGAACTATGCGTCTGAGTTTAGCTTAACAACGTCAGGAGCGCTGACAGAAAGTATCCAGGCAGCTCAGATTCATGCCAATGGTGTTAATAAATATCTGGATGAATTCAATATTCCATTTGAAATCGCTCTTGGTGCTTTTAACGCGCGTGAAAAAGAAAAAATGAAGGCTCATTCTTTGCAACGCACCATGAAAGACCATTATGAATTGCTGCTGTTCAATTTGCAAGTAGCGGAAAAAGGAAGCGCCGGCACTTTTAATATCATGAACAGTTTTTATGTTCAGAAAGCCACGGCCGCCTTTTCCGCTTGGATGAACACCTGCTTTAACCAAAAAGGTGAGAACATTGCATCTTTTGCCACACAGCAACGTCAATTGCTGGAGAAAGTGGTTTACAGGTATCCTGAAGCGATTAAGGCGATTCGTTCCGAATTTGGATTTCACTTTGATAATGGCGGCTATATTAAGACTGCGGAGACCGATCGTTTTGATCTGTTCCAGGTATTGCCTACGGATAAAAACGTAACGGTTCGCACTGATGGCAAACCTGTCATCATCATTCATCCTTATGTGTTAGGCGCTAACATCTTGGCTTTTTTGCCGAGTGAAAACAGGAGCTACGTTCATGCCTTTGCCAACCAGGGGATTCCCACGTATGTCCGCGTGATCAAAGACATTCATAATACACCTGCCGCTCAGATATTGACCGGAGAGGATGATGCCAGGGATACACGCTTTTTCTGCGAAAAGGTGAAAGCGCTGCATGGTCGTGAAGTAACGCTGAACGGGTTTTGCCAGGGCGGCTTTATAGCACTCGCTGATATTCTTTCCGGGGAGTTGGATGGCCTGGTGGATGCGCTGATTACCTGTGTGGCTCCCATGGACGGAAGCCGCAGCGAGGCGTTAACAGAGTACATGCAGCACCTGCCACCGCGATTCAGGGACTTGGGGTATGCGGTCAAATCGTTGCCTAATGGTAATCAGATCGTGGACGGTAAAGTGATGAGTTGGGTATACAAGCTTAAAAGCATGGAAAGGGAAGCGCCCCTGTTCAGTTTGTATCGCGACCTGATGATGTTTGACCGCCCCGGCGGCCATTTCAAGCCGATCAGTAAAACGGCCGCGGCAATCAATCACTGGTTGATATATGACCGTAACGATCTTCCTGTGGATATCACGCAAATGAGTTTTGACTCCTATACGATCCCCGTGACAGCGGAAGGCGCATTGCCGATTAAATTGTTTGGCCGGGAATTAAATTTCAAGCGTTTGGCTGCGAAAAATATCTCCTTCCTGATATGTTATGCCAAAATGGATGATCTGGTTGACGAACCTTGCGCACTAGCCCCTTTGGATTTTATTGACGCCGAAGTGACCGCTTTTCCAAAAGGCCACGGGTCAATCGCCACATCCTGGTCGGACCCCTCATCGGCCTGCGCCTTGCATACCCGGTTTGGTGACAATCAACGCGGACCCGTTCGTTTCCAGTTAGACTTGGATGAAACTGTAGCTAAGGAAGTATAAATTGTGAGTTACTCAATGGACAGCAAATTCCTCGAATTCTGGGGAAATCTGATGTTAAATGCGGCGCAGGGCCAGAAACAGATCGAATCGTTTCAAAAATGGCTGGGCAAGTCGGTCAACGGCATTCCCGCCTTAACATTCGCAGGAAAAAAAACCAAGGAAGATAAGGATTTCATGTCGATGTTTGCCAAAGTCTACGGCGCGGACAACGTGTCCGAAGAAGCGCCATCCCATTGGCAGATCATGCAAAACGGCGCGAGCACCTTCCAAAACTCATTTGAAAAATATATTCGCCTGTTAGGCGCTGTACCGCGCGATGAACATGTGATACTTCAGGAAAAATATGAAGCCCTTGATAAAAAAGTCTCTGAAATGGAAAAAACCATCGCCCAACTTCACGCCCAATTAGGTGTTAAGCAAACGGAGCCTGAAGAATTGACCCAGGGAATCAAAGAGTTGGTTGTCAGGCAGGGGGAACAATTTCAAGAGATAATGCAGAGTTTTCAGAAACTTTACAAGGAAAACGGTCCGTCGCCTTCTGAAAAAAAATAGGCTATCCGGTTTTGATTGTTGATTGTCTTTTTCAATCAACAATCATAAATCTGCCATCGTCGCCACCATAACCGCTTTGATGGTATGCACCCTGTTTTCAGCTTCATCAAATACAATTGACGCCGTTGATTCGAAAACTTCCTGGGTGACTTCCATCTCTTCCAGTCCGAATTTTTGATAAATCTGCTCACCGATTTGGGTTTCCCGATTATGGAAGGCAGGTAAACAATGCATGAATTTAACGGCCGGATTACCCGTCATATTCAGCACAGCGGTATTAATCTGAAAGGGTTTTAATAACTCGATACGATCCTGCCAAACACGCTCCGGTTCGCCCATAGACACCCATACATCGGTGTATAAAAAATCACAATCCTTGACACCGACAGTAAGATCATCGGTAATTAATATTTTGGCCCCTGTTTTTTCCGCGATCGCCAGCGCTTGGTTAACAAGCGCAGGATTCGGTCGCAGACCCAAAGGAGCCACCATACGAAAATCAACTCCCATTTTGGCGGATCCGATTAAAAGTGAGTTGCCCATATTATTGCGGGCATCTCCCAAATAGGCCAATTTCGTTTGATTTAAGGCTTTGTCGGAATGTTCCCGAATCGTCATAAAATCCGCCAGTATCTGGGTAGGATGAAACTCATCCGTCAGACCGTTCCAAACCGGCACGCCGGCGCAGGCTCCTAAAATTTCGATATTTTCCTGGGCAAAACCACGGTACTGGATTCCATCATACATCCGTCCCAACACACGCGCCGTATCCTTGACCGATTCTTTCATTCCCATTTGAGCGCCGGTCGGCCCCAGGTAGGTGGCATGACCGCCCTGATCGTAAATAGCGACTTCAAAGGCGCAACGCGTCCGGGTTGATGTTTTTTCAAAGATCAAAGCAATTTTTTTCCCCTTTAAATACTGCTGCTCGGTCCCGAAGGATTGATCTTTTTTTAACTTTGCGGCCAGGTCTAATAGAAACTGAATTTCCCGGGAGGTGAAATCGGACAGCTTCAGGAAATTTCGATTTTTTAATTTGGTCATCATTTCATTCCCTTAAAAATATACTTAACCCATCTTTCTGAAAAATTATCAATAAATGGCATTTTATGTGCATTTATTATGGC
>JAOZRC010000820.1 GCA_029940345.1 Desulfobacterales bacterium | reverse complement strand
GCTTACCGCAGCGGAACACCGTCAGTAAGCGATGAAATCTATGATGCACTGGTAGAGGAGCTAAGACTGCTTGATCCGCACCATCCGTTTTTGCAAGCGGTCGAACCGGAGCAGTTCACCGCCAAAAAAGAGGTGCGCCATCCTATGCCCATGCTTTCAACCGAAAAAGCATACACAACCGATGATTTGGCGCGGTATGTCAACCGGGTAGCCAAAGCGGCGGCCGAAATCGATGTGCATCCGGTTCATTTTAATGTTATGCCGAAACTGGACGGCCTGGCCGGAAGAGATGACGGCGAGACCTTTGCCACCCGCGGTAACGGCCTTGTGGGGTATGAAATCAGCAGCGCCTTTGAAAAAGGGGTGCTTCCCATCGGCGGCCGGGGTTTGGGGCTAGGTGAAATTGTGATCGTTCAATCCTATTTCGATACGCATCTGGCCGAACATTTTGAGCATCCCCGTAACACAGTTGTCGGCATTATCGCTTCCGACACGTTAAACAATTTTACCAAAATGGCGCTTAAAGAAAAGGCAGTGCATTTTGTGCCTTACTCACAGTTGCCTGATCGAACATGCGCTGGCGACGAACTGATTAAAAATATGGAAGCGATGACTGCCGAACTGGCCGCCAAGACCGATTATCCCATTGACGGTATGGTGGCACAAGTAACGGATCCGGCTCTCAGGAAATTTATGGGTGCCACCAGCCATCATTACCGCTGGCAAATTGCGATTAAAAAACGAGGTGCAACCGCAATGACCGTGGTTGAATCGGTTTCCTGGCAGGTAGGCCGAACAGGCAACGTAACGCCTGTTATGGAAGTCACCCCTATTTCCCTGTCCGGCGCTACGATTAAAAGAGTGACGGCCCATCATGCCGGGATGATTCGGGACAAACAGATTGGTGCCGGCGCTGAAATTGAAATCAGCCGCAGTGGCGAAGTCATTCCCAAGTTGGAAAAGGTGCTGCAACCTGCCGACAAGGCAGATTTGCCGGAAAAATGTCCGTCTTGCCAAGAGCCTTTGCAATGGCAAAATGATTTTCTTAAATGCGTCAACCCGCATTGTCAGGCGCAGATAGAGCAGCGCATCAGCCACTGGTTTAAAACACTGGGTAATGCCGACTGGTTTGGGATTAAAACGATTCAAAAATTGGTTGCCAGCGATTATAACCGTCTTGAAAAAATATACGCCATGACCGAAGCGGATTTTGTTGAAATCGGATTCGGTCCGGTGCAATCACGCAATCTGGCGCAAGCTCTCGATATCAGCAAAACGAAGCAGGTGGAAGACTGGCGCTTTCTGGCCGCTTTCGGCATTCCCGACTTGGGCCGGGGCGACAGCCGCAAATTATTAACCCATATCCGCCTTGAAGATATTATCGAGGCTTCGGCTGCGGATATCGAAAAAATATACGGTTTCGGAGCGATCACCAGCCAATCGATCACCAACGGAATTACGGATGTCAAAAAAACCTTCCAATATATGTTTAAGCTCAATTTTAACCTTGAAAGAATGCCGCAGACCGTGTCTGATTCCCCGGTTCAAAGTGCCATAGCTGGTAAAAAAATTGTGTTCACCGGCAAAATGGCTCACGGCAGCCGCAAAGAGATGCAGGCCCAAGCACGTAAACTTGGAGCCACTGTGCAGAGTGCGGTAAGCGGTAAAACTGATATGCTGGTTTGTGGCGGCAAAGTGGGCGCGACCAAAATAGCTAAGGCTGAAAAAGTTGGTGTTGAAATTATTTCTGAGGAAGACTACCTTCAAAAAATTGAACGTTCAACATCCAACATCGAATAATGAACAATAAACAGATGAACGTTCAACATCGAACATCCAACATTCAACATCGAATAATCGAACGTTGAATAATTGATATTTGGTTTTTCATTGGTTTTCATTGGATGTTCGATGTTGAACGTTCGATGTTGGATGTTCATCTTTTATTTTTCATTGGATGTTCAATGTTGAACGTTCGGCAGTTTATTGGATGTTGGATGTTCATCTTTTATTTTTTGGTTTTTGTATATGCAAACAACACATCGCTTTATTTTTGAAAATGCTGATAACATGGCCGCCATTGCCAACGAAAGCATCAATCTGGTGGTAACATCGCCTCCTTATCCTATGATTGACATGTGGGATGACCTGTTTTGCAATCTAAACCCCAAAATTGGTGATGCGCTGGAGGAGTACAATGGCCCACAGAGTTTTGAACGGATGCATCAAAAGCTAGACCCGGTTTGGAACGAAGTCTGGCGAATATTGAAACCCGGCGGGATTGCATGCATCAATATCGGCGACGCCTGCCGATCGTTGAACGGCAATTTTGCATTATACCCCAACCATTCCAGGATTATCGCCCAAATGCTGAATATCGGCTTTTCTGTCTTGCCATCGATCTTATGGCGCAAACAGACCAATGCGCCCAACAAATTCATGGGTTCGGGAATGCTGCCCCCAAGCGCTTATGTTACGTTAGAGCATGAATATATCCTGATATTCCGCAAAGGTCCGAAACGGCAATTTCGGCATGACGAAGCCAAAAAAAATCGCCGTGAAAGCGCCTTGTTCTGGGAAGAGCGCAATACCTGGTTTTCAGATCTGTGGACAGATGTAAAAGT
>JAOZRC010000819.1 GCA_029940345.1 Desulfobacterales bacterium | reverse complement strand
ACCCTGATCGACTTAAGCATATTGTACATCAACATTGGGCGCTATCAAGAAGCAGAACCCTTATGTATGAAAGCATTGCGGCTCAATCAACAAATCATGGGCCAGAAACACCCGCAAACCATTAGTTCTTTGGAAAATATTGCCGAACTAAATCATCTCCAAGGGCGAGAAGATAAAGCTGAATTTTCGCTTAAAAAAACCTTGCAGCTTCGTGAAAAAGTGCAAGGCAAAACGCATCCCGACACCCTGAGAACGCTGAACAAACTGGGCCTATTGTATAAAGAAAGGAAGCGTTACGAAGAAGCGAAATGCATATTAAAAGACGTATTGCACATTCGTGAAAAAATTCTTGGAAAAACCCATCCTGATACATTGGCTTCGCATAAAAATTATATTCTTTTAATGACAAGCATGGATAAGCGCCAAACGGCCTTCCTCATGTTGAAACAAATGGAAAACCGATTATTATCGCGTGCTTCCCAAGAACTATACAACACATTCACCGACCGTGTAAGAAGATTATTTTTGGAAAGGACTGCCGAATTTCAGGATATGGTTTTATCCTTAGCCTATCAATATCCTCAATACGCATATCAAAAATACGCAGCAGATGTTATACTCCGGTGGAAACAGATATACGCGGAAGAAAATGCTTATCAGCATCGCTTGCTAAAGATCAGCAATGATCCGGATATAATCAAGTTGAGGGAAAGATTCATTCATTTGAGAGGGGAACTGAGCCGGCGGTTTCACCGTACTGAAGACCAGGATGGTTTGGAATCAATCTGTCAGCAATTGAACTCGGCTAAATGGGCGCTTAGGCAAGCAACCAGAAAATTTAAGCCAAACCTGGCGATATCCGGCATCGGATTGGATATGTTGATAGGACGCCTGCCTGAAGACAGCGCCCTGATTGAATACCGGATATTTAAACCGGTGGACTTTGAAACCGGAAAAGCAGGCAAACCCCACCTCGCGGCCTATCTTCTCCTGTCGGACATCGAGACGGAACAGCAGCTATTCTTTAACAATTTAGGCCCGACAAAGGCCATTTTCGATGAATTTACAAAACCATTTAAAAATAAAGAAGGGATTTTCCACAGATTCCTATTAGGCCAATTCGAAAGTCAAATTAAAGATGTAAAAAGAATATACGTTGCACCTGATGGTTTTTTGAATCTTATGTCCTTTGCTGCCTTTCGGCTTCCGGATGGCAGTTATTTTACCTCGCGCCAGGAGATATGCCGTCTTCAAACCGGACGGGATTTGTTATCCCCGCCAGCACAATCAACAAAAAATGTTATCATCGCCTTCGGTGGTGTGGATTACGGTGAATCGAGGAATATTGATTCGTCCCAATCATTAGCTGGTGATAATTCGCTTTACCGCCGCCTGAATACGCGAGCAACCAGAGAGCTTATGAGGGTGCCCTACCTCAAACAGACTCTTTTTGAAGTGAATACAATCGCCTCGCTATTTGTAAGCAACTGCATGGATGGGAAAGCCTTGGTTTATTTAGGGAAGGACGCTACGGAGGCTAGGCTGAAAAGCATCCAAACCCCGCCCAGGATTCTTCACTTTTCCACTCACGGATTCTATCTTGCCAATGCGGAAATGACCGACTTGACGGAAGAGCTTCCGCTTTTACTTTCAGGTCTGGCGCTGGCCGGTGCCAATCGCGGCCTCAGTGGGGACGTGGATGAAAATGGCGATGACGGCCTGCTTTACAGCTTGGAAGCCTTGGGGTTGAACCTCCAGGGAACGGAATTGGTTGCCTTGTCGGCATGCAACACGGGCAAAGGCGTGGTGGATTATTCGGAAGGTGTGTATGGCTTGGTGCGGGCTTTCCGAATTGCCGGCGCCCGATCCATTTTAATGACCCTGACTCCGGTGGGGGACCAGTCATCAAGGGACTTCATGGAAATGTTTTATGAAATCTGGTTGAAATCGGAAGACAACCTGACGCCATCGGAAGCGTTGCATCGAACTCGCATCTATTTTATTCATCATCCGAACGAAGAATACCGCCATCCGGCCGTATGGTCTCCGTATGTGCTGGTAGGAATGTAGTGTGATAAGTAAGAGAAAAAGAATTTATCAAGGTATCGCTTTCCAACCTGCAAATTTTATTGATGATAACCGCATTATTATCAGTGCTGTTCAGATTAAAAAAACGGCTTCGTAATTGTAGTGTTGAATCTGATTTTATTTTTTAGAAGTAACTGGATTCAATTCGCCCCGTGCTTTGAACGCCTGATTTCATATCCCGCCTGATTTTCCCTAAAAATTCAATTAGATACATGGAGGTGCCACGATGAAACGAAATCTTTATGCGCTTTTAGCCGGAATCAATGACTATCCTGAAGGCGTCTGCTCATTGAACGGGTGCATCAACGATGTCGAAACGGTGGATAATTATCTGAACAACCATTTGAATCATTATAATCTGAAAATTGAGATACTGAAAAACAGCCAGGCCACCCGCCCGAACATAATCGAATTGTTCCGTAACCATTTATGCAAGGCGGGTTCTGATGATGTTGTTCTATTTTATTTTGCCGGACACGGTTCAAGAGGTATTGCTCCGAAGGAATTTGATGAATATGAACCGGACGGCCGCCACGAAAC
>JAOZRC010000818.1 GCA_029940345.1 Desulfobacterales bacterium | reverse complement strand
GTGGGTTCCGCCAGGCTCCACCCACCCTACATATCAATTTACCAAAGTAGAATTAACAAAAAAAACATTATCCATGCAGAGATCTGTCAAGCGCCTTAAAAGAGGCTTCCAGCATAATCTCAGCAAGCGTTGGGTGCGCATGAATCGTTTCGGCCAGGTTCTTTACACTGCCCCCCATCCGCATGGCTAAAGTAGCTTCTGCGATCAAATCCGTGGCATGCGGCCCCACGATATGGACACCCAGAATCTTACCGCTATCCGCATCCGAGATAATCTTGGCTTCTCCCGCAATTTCACCGATCACCTGGGCTTTCCCCAAGGTTCGGAACAAAACGCTGTCGGCTCTGACGTTATACTCTTGCTCCCTTGCCTGTACTTCGGATAATCCGACGTTGGCAACTTCCGGAGTTGTAAAGATCGCTCCGGGAACAACCGTGTAATCCATTGTCCGGCTGCCCCCCAGGGCATTTTCGGCCGCGGCCGTGCCCTCGGTGGAAGCCACATGAGCCAGCATTATCTTAGACGGCCCCAACAAGTCACCGATGGCGTATACACCGGAAACCCCGGTTTCCAAGCGATCATTCACGGTGATCCAGCCTCTTTTGTCCGGTTCAAGACCGATATTTTCAAGGCCTAGGTCGGCGGTGCAGGGCTTACGGCCGATGCATACCAGCATTTGTTCTGCCTCCGCGGTCATCGGTTTTTTATCTTTTTCGGAAGGATTTTTCAAAAACGGAGAAGTTCCGATGGTCACGCGGAGTTTTTCACCGTTATCTTCGAAGGCGTCCACCGTGCGGTTGAGGATGAATTTAATTTTGCGTTTCTTCATTTCACGTTGCAGAACTTTAGAACAGGCCTCGTCCACCGAGGGAAGCGGAAGCATGCGTGACAGCGCTTCCACCACGGTCACTTTTGTTCCCAGAGCTGATAGAATGAAGGCAAACTCACACCCAATAACACCGCCACCGACAATTATCATGGATTCGGGCACTTTTTCGAGGCTCAGAGCATGGTCACTGGAAATAATTTTATGGCCGTCAAACGGAAACGCCGGGATTTCAAAAGGCGTTGTGCCGGTAGCCAGGATCAGTTTATCCCAAGGCACTTCAATGTCTTCACCCTGCTGTTTAACCGCTGCCAGACCGGGTCCCTTGATGTAACCGGTCCCTTTTATAAATTGAATCTTGTGGTGTTTCAAGAGATTTAGAATTCCCTTTATCTGGCTTTTGATAATCGCATTTTTACGCGCCATCAGGCGTTGCATGTCAGGACGAACTCCGCCTTCAACGACCAGGCCAAACTCAGCGGCCCTGTGAAATTTTTCCAGCAGCTCTGCCGTTGTAATCATAATTTTGGAAGGGATACATCCATGGTTCAAACATGTTCCGCCAGCGTTTTCCGCTTCAATGACGGTAACATCGGCACCCATCTGAGCTGCCCGAATGGCTGCAACATACCCACCGGGCCCGGCGCCTAAGATTGTGATTTTGGTTTTCATAATTTCAAAGCTCCCTGTTTTCGTTTGAAGGCTACGATTTCTTGTAACCCGATTCAATTTTTAGGGTCATATAAGTGAATAATACGGGCTTGGTCATATTTTCGGCCACTCATTTTCACCATTATTGCCAAAAAAATCATACAAAAACGCTTTTAATTGAATGACTTAATTTTTTGAAAGAAGTTGGCAAAAGGGCCAAGCCCAATAATTCAGACCATACAAAATCAATATGTTATCTGAAAAACAAATTATTTCGTATAATGATTGAATGTAATTTAAACCGCCGGGAATTACAAATCAATTCCCCAAAATGGAAAAAAATGGGGTATTTAAGGGGTATTTATGGGGTACTTTGTGTTTGAAATGAAGTTTGCACTCCGTTTTTTGAAGTGGGAAAGCTATTTCGACCGCATCCCTAAGTGAATAATAAATTGATTTTCTTTTTTAAAGAAAGGTGTTAAGCAGTTCTGAGTCAGGGCATAGGGATTTCCAAAAAAATAATATACCCAAAATGTAGGGTGGGTGGAGTGTAACGGAACCCACCGCATTTCCGTAAATGGTGGGTTCCGTTACACTTATATATTCCCAGGCGGAGCGTGGGAACGAGCTTTTTAACGGCCCTTTTGCCAACTTTTTCAAAAAAAGTAAGTCATTAAATTTAAAGGTTCTGGTATGACTTACGCGGATTTACCAATCCGAGACGAGCCAATTGAAGGGAAGGGGAGGACGGACTTCCAAATTGCTATACGACCACTTTATCTGAAGGATGTCGTCATTTTAAATCATTAACATAGAAAGGAGGGATAAGAAAACGGTACACTGTCAAATAGAATCCGAAAAAAGGATAGCGCCAAGGTGACGCTGGTTGATATTAGCGTGTCCCCAAAAGTGACTAACACCGGAACAGCGAAACTTCGTTCCGAAATGGCTGATGCCGCTAAAAAGTACTATCCAGCGAAAGCCGATTGCAAATTTTGGCTACCCACATAAGGCGGGACAGACGTAGGTTGGATTGAGGAACGAAACCCAACGAATTCAGGCTGATGTTGGGTTTCGTTCCTCAACCCAACCTACGACTGTTTATCCCTTCACCAGACAAGTATGACCGTAGGGGCGAACCTTGTGTTCGC
>JAOZRC010000148.1 GCA_029940345.1 Desulfobacterales bacterium | reverse complement strand
GAACAGATCGAAAAAGTGTTAACTACTTTAGCTGTCTTATGAAGGATGCCCAATTGTGATTACCTTTTTGTTGAACCTTATTGCAAAAAATCGAATTTAAGTCAAGGTTCTGCTGATAAAGTATGACTCTTGATAATTTATTCAAAAAGAAAGCACAATATTAATTTGATTAAATGTAAAATATTTGCTATGGTTATAACTTGTAACTTAAAACTTCACATTGTCGATAACAGGAGGGGCTTTTGGATAAAAGAGTGGTCATTACAGGAGTGGGACTGGTAACACCGTTAGGCATCGGTGTTGACGAATCATGGTCGGCGTTATGCGCGGGGAAATCGGGTATTGCCGAAATTGCCCTATTTGATGCAAGCAAATTCACTACCCAAATCGCAGGGGAAGTCAAAGGGTTCAAAGCCGAGGATTATATGCCCAAAAAAGATGCCAAACGGGTGGAATCATTTATTGCGTTTTCGGTGGCAGCCGCACGTATGGCATTGGAAGATTCAGGGTTAACCATTGATAGTGCGAATGGGGACGATATCGGCGTCATTACCGGATGCGGTCTGGGAGGGATCGCGTTGTTAGAAAATACGAGCAGCATTCTTGAAAAAAGAGGCCCCAAACGTGTCAGCCCTTTCTATATTCCGATGCTTATCGGCAACATGGCGCCGGGGATGATTTCCATTTTGCTAGGTGCCAAAGGCCCGAACGCTTCCATCGCAACCGCATGCGCCGCTGGCACACACGCGGTCGGAGAGGCATTTAAAATCTTGCAGCGCGGAGGCGCAAAGGCAATGATTACCGGTGGTGTGGAATCCGCCATATCACGATCATGCATTGCCGGTTTCAATGCCATGAAAGCGCTGTCAACCCGTAATGATGAACCTGAAAAGGCATCACGTCCTTTTGATCGTGATCATGACGGCTTTATTGTCGGAGAGGGTTCAGGCATCCTTATTTTAGAAACTCTTGAAGATGCCCTGGAGCGCGGTGCCCGGATTTATGCTGAAATTGTTGGGTATGGCATGAGTGGTGACGGTTATCATATCACGGCGCCTTCCCCGGATGGCGACGGCGCGGCCAGATGTATGAAGGCCGCACTCAAAGACGCTGATATCTCCCCTGAAACTGTGGATTATATCAATGCGCACGGCACATCCACCAAATTTAATGATATCCAGGAGACCAAGGCCGTCAAAACCGTATTTAAAGATCACGCCTATTCAATTCCGATTAGCGGCACAAAATCAATGACCGGCCATCTTTTAGGCGGTGCCGGCGGGATTGAAACGGTGTTCACCGCCCTTTCCATTTATGATAGCATCCTGCCGCCGACGATTAATTTTGAAAATCCTGCCGAGGGATGTGATTTGGACTATGTACCCAATGTGGCCCGTAAGATGAATGTGAATGTGGCTATGACCAATTCGTTCGGATTTGGCGGCACCAACGCCACACTGATATTGAAAAAATTGGAAGAAAAGCATTAATTTCAATGCGGAATCAGGAGAGAGAACCAATGCGCGCAATGATAACCGCAATCAGTCACTATGTTCCTGAACACGTATTGACCAATGCCGACTTGGAAAAAATGGTGCATACCAGTGATGAATGGATCACATCGCGTACGGGTATAAAAGAGCGTAGAATCCTTGGCCAAAATTTGGGTGCATCCTATATGGCGACCCATGCGGCGCAAAACGTTCTGGAACAAAGAGGCGTGCCCGCCCGTGAACTTGATTTGATTATTGTTGCTACGGTGACACCGGATATGTCTGTTCCCTCGACAGCAGCTTTGATTCAGGATAAGTTGCACGCGGACAATTGCGGCGGATTTGATATAAATGGCGGATGTTCCGGATTTCTATGTGCGCTCACAACAGGCGCACAGTTTATTGAAAGCGGTCGCTATCAGAAAGTTTTGGTAATCGGCACGGACGCCATGAGCGCGATTATCGATTATGAAGATCGTAACACCTGTATCCTGTTCGGTGACGCAGCCGGGGCCGTTTTATTGGAACCGACAAACAATCCGGATTGGGGCATTGAAGACTTTGAATTGCACCTGGACGGATCCGGGGCGCCTTATCTTTGTGTTCCCGCCGGTGGAAGTTTACAACCGGCCAGTCTTGATACGGTTGCTAAAAAATTGCACTATGTGCGGCAGGATGGCAAAAAAGTATTCAAAGAAGCCGTTAAAGGAATGAAAAAAGTGGTCAGCAGCCTATTGGTAAAAAATGGCGTTGATGCCCAGGACATCAAACTGTTCATCCCCCATCAGGCGAATAAACGCATTATTGACGCTGTTGCCAATTCTCTCAACCTAAACAGTGAACAGGTCTACATCAATATTTTTAAGTATGGCAACACAACGTCAGCCACAATTCCTATGGCGATGTCCGAAGCGTATCTGGATAAGATGATGCAAAAAGGTGACAGGATTATCCTGGGTGCTTTCGGTGCCGGCTTCACCTGGGGTGGGGTGTTTCTAAAATGGGCCATCTGATTTTGAACATTTGAATACTGCGCCTATCTTTGTCGGCGATGCCCACCGTTTTACTGAAAAACCGGTGGGCAAACAGTAATTCTAATTATAAAAATGTAGCATAAAAACGATAAGTTAAACAGATATGGAGGTTTGGCAAAAATTCATTTTTCTTCGATTATCTTTGATTTCCTCTGAATATTAATATTGATCAAATCAATCCAAGAATAATTGATACATTACAACCAATTGTTATAACAATATATTTTAACATATTTCCAAAATTAGAATTGCTGGTGGGCAAAGGCTGTTTCCTTTAAAAAAGCCCGTCGCTTTGCCAAATTATCTGCAATAAACTAAGTAATTAAAAAAACGTTACCCACCCTACATTTGATAGCAACCGCACAGGTCGAAATTTTATCATTGTGATTTATTTGAAATTTGGGCTACCCACATAAGGCGGGACAGACGTAGGTTGGGTTGAGGTACGAGAAACCCAACGAATTTAGGCTGATGTCAGGTTTCGTTCCTCAACCCAACCTACGACTACATTTAGTGTCCCGGCTTATGTTGGTAGCCGAAATTTGTTATTTGGATTTTTGGGTATCATCTAAAAAAACCATTATCACATAGTTGCTGACAGCTTTTCCTGGTACCGCTCCGCCTTCATTATCAGCGTTATTGCGTCTGTTTTAATTCGACGCTTTACATCATCAGGCAGTTTAACAAAACGTATCGCCGCGTTGTAAGCGCCAATGATTCGGACCGCCGCTTCTTCACCTTGAAGATCACCGTAAATTGCCTGTCCCAACACACCGTTTTTAAAATACAAAAGGCCCGCTTTTTCATCTGGTGAACGAATTTCAAGTGCACATGATTTATTTTCTATGCCAATCATTTGGATAAAACTGGCGACAGAGATGCCTTTTAAAGCGCCGCCGGGCACATCATAACTTAAAAGCTTAATAACACTTTCAACCAAATGTTCGGTATCAAATGGTTTCGTATAAAAACGGATTGCATTTTTCGTGCTTAAGCCCTTAACGTAGGGCGCATTGTCATGAACCAGATTTTCAAACTCTTCATACGTTTCGGCATAAGAAGTCATTATAATACAGGGCATCCCCGGATGATGCCTATGAACATAAGCCAGAACCTCTAAACCATCTATTTCAGGCATCTGGAGATCGGTTATCAGCAAGTCAACCGGTCGGGTCTTTAAAACATCTATGCATTCCGCACCATTTTCCATCAGGATAACTTCAAACTTATTGCGGTGCTTTGCAAACACATTCTCAAGAAGCTGCAACAAGACAGTGTCATCATCCGCGATTAAAATTGTATCCATTTGTTTCCCCTTAGGCTTTCAAATTCATGTAAAGCGGAAAGCTGTTCCGCCCAGAGCATGATTATCAGCCATCCGTTTTGATAACGATACCATCTTCACTCGCTAATTTTTTCAGTTGATCAAGCATCTCCGGCGGAGCACCATAAGACATATCGCTCACGATTTGTTGATAAATCAGTCTGCGTTTCTCGAGGTCATCCAGGTTCGCTCTTTCTTTGCGCAGCAAACGTGCAATTTCGTATACTTGATGATAACTGGCAGCGTTGACTTCAGCATTCGTAAATGCGGTTATCGCTTTATCAAACTCCCCTGCTAAAAGATGGGTAAAACCTTCGGTTTCAAATTTTAAAGCCGCTTTGAAATCTTTGGGCGGCCCTGGGTCGGTTTGTTCTTGCTTGATACTTTCATCGGTAACTTTTTCGGGAACAGTTTCCGAAACATCTACTGTTTCAATCGCAGGTTTGTCGGTTTCCATGACCTGTTCCGATATTTGGGGAGGTGTTTCTTCCGTTTTTTCAATTTCTTCTCCTGTGAAAGGCGTTTCTTCGATTCTTCCTTGATAATCGTCCTCAACAATTTTTTTAACCGCTGTGCGAACCTGCTCATTATTTTCAATTTGGTTAACAATTTGGGCAGCTATCTTGGCGCTGAGTTTGTTATCCGTGAGTTTGGAAAAATGCAGCGATTGGGTCAGATTAACTTCCTGTATTTCGTCTTCAAGATGTTGATAAAAGTAGTAGCCGATCGCAAGGATAGCAACCAGCAATAGAAAGAATTGGATAATAATGGTCGCGCGATTTTGAATATTGCGCTTTAAATTGGTTTGCTCCAGTTGATAAACACGGTCTGAAACAGTGTTGAATTGATCTTCCGACATAAGTTATCTCCTTTTGTTGCAGATGTTACCGCACAGCGAACGTATAGATGTTCAGGCGAATGCCTGAACAATAGCTTATCTCCTGCTGTTAAACGACTTTTTAATTCGTTCAACGTTGATATATACTTGCAAAGGCTATAATTTGTGATTTTCATTTTATGATTATCATATATCCAAACATACGCTTATAAGGTGTCAGTGTTCAAGTGTCAGGACGTTTACGCTAAAGGCTGAAACCTGATGCCTGAAAACATAATTTTGAAAATCACAAATTATGACCTTGCCGAGTATACTTCCGATTTTGATTTTTCCAATTGGGAATATTTGTCAAGTGGGGAGGAACGGATACTAGAATTCTTATAACATAAAAATTAAACAAAAGAAAAGGATTTTTTTTCTTAGGCTCATTTGTTCACTTGGTTTTTATTGCTTTTACTAAAAAGTGATGCTATTGAATAAGATTTAAAGCCAATCGGATGTTGCCAATTGGCTATCTGATAAAAATATACAATCGGACTTGTACGGCCATCTTGGCAGACAAAGGAGATAATTTTACGAATGCTTACCACTCTCTTCCACACAACCCAAAGTACGTTCACGACATTACTTTATCTTGCACTGGCTATATTCGCCATCGGTTTGATCCACCGTTTATATATATGGATTAGCCGACCGATTGGCGTCATATCCGCCGGAATCACAACCTCACAACGTTTTGCCGCGGCTCTCAAAGGAATCGGGGGCGCTATTTTCAGCCCTAAAATCGGTTTGCTTATCAAATCCTTTTTGCTCGACATCATACTACAGCAAAAAATATTGAAGCAGGATTGGTTACGCTGGCTGATGCATAGCTTTATTTGGGTTGGTTTTATGTTGCTGCTGCTTTTCCATGCGTTGGATGAGACCATTACGGCGGCGCTTTTCAGCGACTATTATTCCACGATAAATCCCTATTTCTTTTTGAGAGATATGTTTGGCTTCATGGTTCTGATCGGATTGGGAATCGCCGTTTACCGTCGCTTTATTCTTAAAGTTCCCCGTTTAAGCACAAACGGCCGCGATCACTATGCGATCATTATTCTGGCTGTGATTATGATAAGCGGCATTTTTCTGGAAGCGACCAAAATCACGTCTTATTCCGACTTTACCAGAATGGTGGAAGATTTCGCCGGTATGGATGATGATGAAGAGATTTCCGCGTTGGAACAGTTTTGGGTGCAAGAGTACGGACTGGTTTCACCCAATGTGAGCGGCCCTTTTAACAGCGATGTCATTGACGAAGGCCGTGAATTAAATGGGGACAATTGCGCTGCCTGCCATGCGCCCGCCCAATATGCGTTTGTCGGATATACATTGGCCAAAATGATGCGTTCCGTGGCCATAGGGATAGATCGCAGCAATGGCATCCTGATTTTGTATTACATTCACTTTATTGCCTGTTTTATCGGTTTGGCCTATCTGCCTTTCAGTAAAATGTTTCATATCATCGCAACTCCTGTCAGTCTTTTGGTCAATGCGGTCATGGATGATAAAACCGCGCTTGCCGCCAATATTGTTACGCGGCAAATTATGGAACTGGATGCCTGCACCCATTGCGGAACATGCAGCCTGACCTGTTCGGCCATGATGGCCGCTGAAGCGCTGAATAATAAATATATTCTGCCTTCGGAAAAAATGGCCTGCTTGAAAGATTTTGTCGCTGATAAAAATCCGGAGCCAGAAACGGTCAGGGCAATTTGTGAAGGCGTTTATCTTTGCACCAACTGCGACCGCTGCACCGTTGTGTGTCCTTCGGGAATCAATTTACACGCTCTATGGTTCAATGTTCGCGAAGACCTGGTTCAAAAAAATGCGCCGGAACCGTTGATGATTTCGCCTTTTTCTTTTGTACGCGCGTTACGGAACACCAACGGCTATCAAGATGCACCATCAGATGCACCATCAGCGGAAGCCTACACCTTGCCAATCGAAAAAACGCGGCAAGCGGTTGCCGGCCAATTTAATACACTGTCAGACCCACACCGTATCATGGAATTGAAAGAAGATGCCTCCGCCTCCGTCAAACAGATTGCCGATGCATCAACATTCACCCACTGTTTTGGCTGTCAGAATTGCACCACGGTCTGTCCGGTGGTAAATAATTATGAACATCCGGAGGAAGAATTGGGATTGCTGCCGCATCAGATCATGTGCAGCCTGGGTTTAGGCCAGACCGAGATGGCGTCCGGCGCACCCATGATCTGGGACTGTCTGACCTGTTACCAATGTCAGGAGCATTGTCCCCAGAATGTTGATGTCACCGATTTGCTATATAAGCTTAAAAATATAGCTGTAAAAAATTATGAAGTTTCCTAAAAGATTATCTGCAAGTTTAATTGATTCTTACACTTTATTGGCAGCGTTTGAAAATAATGAAAAATAGAAGTATGATATCACACTGTTGCTTGAAATCGAAATACTATAGCTGTTTTAAGTAAATCAAAATTCGTGTCGGCTAATATGTGAAACTTCATATTAGCCGAAAAAAAAACCGTATAATCACTGGTTATGCATAGGTATCGTCATGGAAAGCAATACAAAAAAGTTTACATTTCAGACCTCGTAAATTGGCATCGAAATTGTGCTGATTTTTTGGACACTTTTATCACTTTTTTCTATAAATTCCAAAAAATCAATTAAAATATATCTTATTAAATCAAAATGTTATAAAATTTGATGCTCGGCGCGAATGTCCAATTTGTCATGCCGAGTATTAAAATAATATATTATTTCAGTATGTTATATGAAATATGTCATTTTGAATTTCCGAGGTCTGACATTTATTGATATTTGTACTTAGCGTTGGCGGTCGCTAACTTTTTAGCGTTAACGATCGGTGGATATTTTCTTGTTGGCAAGTATGAGGCCGAGTCGAATAAGGTTGATATAAAAATAAAACAGTTGGAATTATCATTATTGAAGGCAAACCAAAATTTACTGGCCTCAAAAGAGTAAGTTTCATTTACTTCAGATACATTAAAACTAATTAGTGGTTTAAGGCCAAATTTTGATTTTAAAATTAATGAAAAGATTGAATATAACAACAATAAACTCGGTATTGTATTTGATACAAAAAATCTAACGGATTACAGAGTTAAAATTCAACCAACAAATCTGTGGATAACAGATAAACCAGTTACTATCCCTTCAAAAATAAACGATCCTAATGTCATTGCTGTAATTAATGACTTTGATCTTATTAGTGACGTAGAGCCAAACGGAACTCAAGGCCATAAGTTTTATGTTGATTTACCCACTAAGCATAGATCGGAAATTTACTACTTGATGTGTTATGAAGCCAAGACAGATCCAGAACTGGTAAATATTGCGGAGAAATATTTAAAAGGTGTTACCTCTAGCACACTAAATAATCTAACCACAACGAAACAATTTAGATACGGTGCTATAAATATTAGCATAACAAATCATTAAACACGGATTGCGGAAACGGCCCCGGCAACCGGTTAATTCCCCGTTATTTTTCGGCAGATAAGGGATAGTATAGAGGTATAAAAATGACAAAATGACTCAGTGAAGCATTTACCATGGCATCAGAAAGATATAACAGTCAGCAGGACCAGCTTGCATATCTTATGATTGAGAATATGGACAGACTTTATGAGCTTCTGGAAGAAGAGGCAAATGAACGAAATTTCGATACCTGCGTCATTGAGGCTGTCAATTCCGAAAAAATACAGAAACTGTTAGGGAAAGTGGCGGCAAAATATACTTCTCAGCATTAATTTCAAAACGAAGATTTTCTTAAATTCTCATACTCTGTTATGCAAAATATTGACTGTATTGAATGAGATATTTATTTATACGAATAATATTAATGAGATTAAAATCTTCAATTGGACAAACATAACCTAACCTTAACAGTGTAAATTTAAGTGATTAATTCTTTTCGACTAGGCACTATTTAATAATATCAGGCAAAATAAATAGAATTGTCTTACGATTTATCAATAATCGTAAGATTTATAAGTTGGAATTATTTTAAATAAGTCAAATAATTAATATAAAACAATAGCAAGTGGTTACTATGCTACTACAAAAAAAAACTGAAATTACGTCTGAAGAATATTTGGCTTTAGAGAGAGGATCTGAGATAAAAAGTGAATACTTTGATGGTGAAATTTTTGCAATGGCTGGTGCAAGCCGAGAACACAATAAAATATCAACCAATATTGTCAGGGTGTTAGGAAATCAATTACTTGAAAAGCCATGTAGCATTTTTGCAAGCGACATGAAAGTAAAAGTGAAGGAAATCGAAAAATACACATATCCTGATATAGTTGTTGTTTGCGGAAATGAAGAATATGATGATGAATACAGTGATATTCTTATAAATCCCATTGTGATAATAGAAATTCTTTCTGATTCAACTGAAGCCTATGACCGAGGAGATAAATTTTCACATTATCAGTATATTAGCACATTTTCTGAATACATTCTCGTTTCACAATATTTTCGAAAAATCGAAAAATTCTTGCGACAAAAGGATGACACTTGGATATATTCAAAATATGAAAAACCGGAAGATATTGTCAACATTGAATCCATAAAGTGCGATCTTCCAGTGCATGATGTTTATAGAGAAGTAAAATTCAGTGAACAGCATATGAGGCGAAATCAATTGGTATTAAAAAAAACTGAACGAAACAAAAAGCCAATATAACCCGGCACTGAGGTTGACATGAAAATACAAAGTGTGCATTTGAGGCATTTTAAAAAATTTTGGAAGCCCCCGCTATTTGACTTCACCAATCCGGAAACCGGATTGGCACAAGACATCATAATTCTTTTGGGTATGAATGGCTCTGGTAAGACAAGCCTGTTACAAGCCATCGCAGCTACAGTAGGCACAGCCACAAATCGATTACACAACTTATCTGAATTAGAATGGCCTGGTTTTAATTATGAATTGATTGGAGATAATTGGGGGCAATTTGAGCCTGAAGTTTCAGTTAAAATACAATTTTCAACATCGGAATTGCAGGCTATTCAGGATTTTCATCAAAAATTGAAAGAACTGGGCCGCAATTATCCAATTTCTCCTGATAGAAACCATTCGGTGAATCTTAAATGGTTTGATGAGCGTGTTCAAGCGGATAGTGATTCAGAATTTTTTCAATTAAAAGGCCGTGAATATGCAAAGCAATTACTTCGTT
>JAOZRC010000147.1 GCA_029940345.1 Desulfobacterales bacterium | reverse complement strand
TAATAACCAACAACCGGGATTTGGCTATGAAGGAAATTCTGGAAGTATACGCCAAGCGCTGGCGTGTAGAGAATAAGATAGCGGAGTTGGTTGCATTCTTTAACCTTAATGCTCTTTCTTCACCGATTATGATTCGTATCCATTTTGATATTCTATGGACTATAATCGCTGATACTCTCTACCATCGTTTTGCACAGGATTTAAGGCGTTTTGAGAATAATCTCGCACCAACTATTTTCAGAAAGTTTATTGATATGCCGGGCAGAGTGGTTTATGATGGGAGTAATTTTAAAATCAAAATCAGAAAAAGAGCTCATACCCCTGTGTTGAAAGAGGTAAAGAAATTACAAAAACCGTTTCATGTTCCATGGCTCTCAGATAAATCTATAGAAATAATTTGGACCGCATGATTGGGGGGCTATTTTGACGATAAAACTTGCTGTGAAAATCGGTGTTTAATACGTTCGATCCAACGCATTACCTGATCGTTTAATTCGGCCCAGATAAAACCCGAAGAGAGATCCACAGCCAACAATTTATTGAGTGTTTCCTCGTTTTTTATGCTTTTGCGTTGTTTGGCGGCCTGCCTGATAACCGCAGTAATATAAAACGGATTGCCGCCGCAGCGATTTGAAACTACCGGAGCTGTCAGTTTGTCAAGTTTTGCATTATAATAGGAGGCGGAGCGACGCGCCAGTTCTGCGCCCCAGTATTCCGTTAGCGGTTCGATGGGATCGCTGTCAAAACGGCCGAACAGAGTTCCCCGTCCTAAAATCTCTTTGGCCAAATTGACATGGGTAAACCGGTGACAAAATGGGGGCAGGTGGGGGATTCGACCGCTTCCTGCATCAGTCCCACAATGTCGAAATCATAGTGCGGCAGGCGCGTATTTTGGAATTCATCTAAAAACATGACAATCGTGCAGTCATCCCAGTCAGAAACCTCCCTGGGAAGTATCAGCGCCACTTCTTCGGGAATATTGATCGTCCTGGCCTTTCATCCCCTGCACGACTTTCAACACACCCGCAAAGCCTTGAGTCATCCAGGGGGCGGTCTTAACGCGTTCGATCAATTCCTCAACACCGGCATCGGATTTGGACAGCAACAGGGGATTGCGCCACCGAAACGCCGCGTGCCAACGCAGAAAGTTTTCGACATAATCCAGAGCGAATTCCCAACGGTCAGGCGCGCGGTCCCGAAAACTGAAATATACGGGTACTGCCGCTTGCGGGTCAGTATGATCCTGCTCAAAAAACAGCCGGTTCACCAAGCGCATAGTTGTAATAATAGTCGATAAATTCCTGCCGGTCGGTGTAAACCGGTTCGGGAACCAGTGTTTTGATTGCTTGTCGGGTCATTGTTTGCCCTTCTTCGAATGTGGAATTATAAGCTGATTGAATTATTCCACAATTAACGAGAAATGAACTACCCCGCCGCAAGCGGACGGGGTATCAAAAGGTAATTTTTTTTGAAGCGCCCCGAGGGGCGGGGTATTAAACCCAAAGCTTCGCAATAAAAGATTTATAATTACCGATGAAAGCAATATGTTAACAAAATATGCTTTCTAAATGATAAAGAACTTATGACTGTCGAGTAATTAAATAAAATACATTTTCACCTTAGCGCTTGTCAAGATACTTGAATGGCATAATCTTTTTTTTCTTGACAATATTAGTTCACATGCTAAATTGTTAGGTTTATATGAAAAATATTATACTAAATCTGAATGCGTCCTTCATACTGATCATAAAAAGAGTTGACACTTTTCATTTATCACAGGGTGCGTGGCAGGTTTTTAAGTCAATCAGGAAAGGAATATAACAATGGGTGTTGTTGAAGAAAAAATTGAAGACCTGAAGCAGAGGGAAAAACAGATTCTGCAGATGGGCGGGGAAAAGGCGGTGGCCAAACAAAAGGGAAAAAACAAGCTCACCGCCCGTGAACGATTGGATATTCTGTTTGACGCCGGCACATTTCGAGAAATTGATATGTTTGTTACCCACCGGTGCGTCAATTTTGGTATGGAAAACAAGGAGATTCCTTCGGACGGCGTTGTCACCGGACATGGTCATGTCAATGGACGGCCTGTATTCGCTTTTGCCCAGGATTTCACTTCCCGGGCCGGCAGCCTCGGTGAAATGCACGCAAAGAAAATCTGCAAAGTGATGGACCTCGCTCTCAAAGCCGGTGTGCCGTTTGTCGGGTTTAACGATTCCGGCGGAGCCCGTATTCAAGAGGGCGTGGACGCTCTGTCCGGCTATGGTGAAATTTTTTTTCGTAATTCGGCCAGTTCCGGCGTTATTCCTCAAATTTCAGCCATTATGGGGCCCACTGCCGGTGGTGCGGTGTATTCGCCTGCCATGACTGACTGGGTCTTCATGGTTAAAAAAAGCAGTTACATGTTTATCACCGGACCCAATGTCATTAAGGCGGTCACCGGCGAAGAGATCAGCTTTGAAGACCTGGGCGGCGCGATGACGCATAACACAAAAAGCGGCGTGGCGCATTTCGCATGTGAAAGTGATGAAGACGCCATTAACCAGATTAAGACGCTCCTCTCCTATTTGCCGTCTAATAACATGGAGGACGCACCCATTGTTCCCACGGATGACAGTCCCCTCCGCACCGATCCCGCATTGGACGCCATTATCCCGGACAACCCTAATAAATCATACAATATAAAAGAGGTCATCCGCTCAATTATGGATGACGGCGAATTTTTTGAACCCCATGAGTATTACGCCAAAAACATGGTGATCGGTTTTGCTCGTTTAAATGGCCGCAGTATTGGCATCATTGCCAACCAGCCCAATTTCATGGCCGGCTGTCTGGATATCAATGCCTCGGACAAGGCCACGCGTTTTATTCGTTTTTGTGATGCGTTCAATATCCCCATGCTTACGATTGCCGATGTTCCCGGGTATCTGCCCGGCAGCCAGCAGGAGTGGGGCGGTATCATTCGCCATGGCGCCAAACTGCTGTGGTGCTATTCCGAGGCCACCGTTCCCAAACTTCTTTTAATCACGCGTAAAGACTATGGCGGCTCCTATCTGGCCATGTGTTCCAAACATCTGGGCGCGGATATGGCCTTTGCCTGGCCTACGGCTGAAATTGCGGTGATGGGCGCCGAAGGCGCTGCCAATATCATTCATGCACGCGAAATCAAAGGCGCCGATGACCCTGTTGCCAAACGCAAAGAAAAGATTGCCGAATATGAAGAACTGTTTTCAAATCCCTACTGTGCAGCCAACCGAGGTTATGTTGACGCCATCATTGTGCCTGCTGAAACTCGCCCGCGTTTGATTGATGCTCTGGAAATTCTTTGCTCTAAACGGGAGACGCGTCCGCCTAAGAAACATGGCAATATTCCGATGTAAACCAAAGTTGGTTCGCACTTTGGATAAGGGAGGTATAAATGCAAAACGATAAAAAGATGGCCGCTGCAATGGCCGCCGTTACCTATTATATTAAAACCCAGGAAGAGGCCGCCGCGATGGCCGCAATTCCTGTTGAAGAAAAACCGGCTCCGATTGCGATGAATTTATGGGGCGTCAGCGGCCGGCAAAATCAGATGCAGATGGGCTGTCTGATGCAGATGAAAGCTTTTCACGGCTTGCGGGCCTAGTTAAGATGAAACCACGAATTATCACGAATTATCACGAATTTATGGGCGCATCGGCTGTAAGAAAATATGGGCGTCTGTTTACACAATTATATTTTAAGGAGATATGACGATGAGTGATCACAATGCCGTTAATATGACGGACATGAATTATGACAAGGATCGCCCGAAAGCGGCCAATCCGGTTAAAATCGAAGATTTATCATTGCGCGACGGACACCAGTCTTTGTTTGCCACGCGTGGGCGCACCGAAGATATGATCCCTGTTGCCGAGATGATGGACGAAGTCGGTTTCTGGGCCATTGAAACATGGGGCGGAGCCACTTTTGACACCATGCACCGTTTTTTGAATGAAGACCCGTGGGAACGTATCCGCACCTTGAAACGGTACATTAAAAAGACACCGTTTTCAATGCTGCTGCGCGCCCAAAACCTGGTTGGCTACCGTAATTACGCCGATGACCTGGCCAAAGCATTTGTGGAAAGAGCAGCCGCCAATGGAATGGACGTTTTCCGTACGTTTGACGCTTTGAATGACTACCGCAATTTTGAAACCGTCGTACCGGCGATCAAAGCGGCCGGCATGCATTTCCAGGGATGTATCTGTTACACCATGACAGAACCGCGTATGGGCGGCGATGTTTACAATATTGATTACTTTATAAAGAAAGCCAAAGATTTGGAAGCCATGGGCGCTGATACGATATGCATCAAAGATATGGCCGGCTTGCTGGCGCCGTATGATGCGTATGCGATTGTCAAAGCGTTGAAAGAAAACGTGAAAGCGCCCATTCATCTGCACAGCCATTTTACATCCGGCATGTCTTCCATGACCCACCTCAAGGCGATTGAAGCTGGCGTCGACATTATTGACACATGCATGTCCCCGTATGCGTATCGCACGTCCCACCCGGCTATTGAACCGTTGGTGATGACCCTGCTGGGAACGGATCGGGACACCGGCTTTGACATCCATCATTTGGCGGAGATCAATGAAATCTTCGAAAAACAAATTCTGCCCAAATATCGCCATCTGTTGAATGACACCAAGATGTCGATCATTGATATCAATGTACTCCTGCATCAAACGCCAGGTGGTATGCTTTCCAATCTCGTGAACCAGTTGCGCGAAATGGATGCTTTAGATAAAATTGATGAGGTTTATGCCGAACTTCCCAGGGTGCGCAAAGACCTGGGGCAAATTCCGTTGGTAACGCCCACCAGCCAGATTGTGGGAATCCAGACAGTGAATAACGTATTGTTTGATGATGACAAAGAGCGTTATAAAATGATTACCGGGCAGGTGAAAGACCTCTGCTACGGCCTGTATGGTAAGACCGCGGTTCCGATTGATGCCGAAGTTCAGAAAAAAGCCCTCAAGGGCTATAAACGTGGTGAAGAGCCGATCACCTGCCGTCCGGCGGAGGTGTTAGAACCTGAACTGGCCAAGGCGCAGGAAGAGATTAAAGGGCTCGCTGTTGACCTGGATGATGAGATTCTCTATGCGATCTATCCCGTTACTGGCAAACGTTTCCTGAAATGGAAATACGGCAAGGAAGATGTGCCTGAAGAAGTAAAACCCAAATCACTGGAACAGGCCAAGGCCGAGCTGGAATTGATTGCCAAAGCCAGAGCCGGTGAATTGATTGAAAAGCCATCTAAAGACACGCCGGCAAAAGGCGAAGCCGCACGCAAGTTCAACGTATTTGTGGATGACGAGTACTATGAAGTGGAAGTTGATGAGCCGGGCGGTGCGCCGATGGTTACCTACGCTGCGCCTGCTGCGACAGCCACTCCCCAGGCGGCTGCGCCCGCACCGGCTGCGCCCGCACCGGCGGCTGCACCTGCCGCCAAACCGGCTCCTGCAGCCGCTCCGGCGGAACCCGTACCCGCGCCTGCCGCTGTGGAAGGAACGCCCATGCTGGCACCCATGCCCGGTATGATTGTCTCTTACGATAAAAAAGAGGGTGACAGCGTAAGTGAAGGTGAAACCGTCCTTATCCTGGAAGCCATGAAAATGGAAAACGCCTTGGCCGCGCCGTGTGCCGGTGTTGTCAAAGGGATTAAGTATGAAAGTGGCGATTCAGTTGGCAAAGGTGATGTGCTTTGCGTTATCGGGTAACTGTGCGTATAGTTGCTCTAACCGCTCGTTACGAGGCCTGACTCCTGTCACAGCAACAGGCAGGGCCTTGCAACGGGCTTTTATAACTCCTGGATAATCTGAATCATTGAGGAATCATAAAATGTCCCCGTCGTATAATCATTCATATCTTGCATATCGAATCGCCAAAGCGGTTGACCGGGACGAAAAATATAATATCCATATTGAAATGACTTTGGATATCGGAGGAACAGATTACATCCCTGATATTGCCCTATATGAAAAACAGCGGATTGATTTTCTCCATGATAAAATCAAGGCGGAAGAGCCGCCCATATTAATTGTTGAAATTCTGTCCGCTACACAGGCGGTGAATGAAATCACTGATAAATTTGAAATTTATTTTAAAGCCGGAGTACCGTCATGCTGGTTGGTGATTCCACCGACAAAAACAATCGTACTTTTTCATGATATACACCATCCTGTTTCATATTCAACAGGGCATTTTACGGACTCGACCATAAGTGTTGACATATCACTCCAAGACATTTTTGAATAAGCAGGGAATAAGGATGAAATGAATAAAAATATACAATTTTATGGAGGCGCTCACCCATGAAAATCCACGAATATCAAGCGAAAACATTATTTCGAAAGTACAATGTGCCCACACCTGAAGGGCAGGTTGCTTTCAATGTCGAAGAAGCCCAAAAAACTGCTGCTGCCTTGGGCGGTTATCCGGTCGTCGTCAAAGCCCAGATTCATGCCGGCGGCCGCGGCAAAGGCGGCGGCGTTAAACTGGCTAAATCGGAAGCGGAACTGGCCGCCATGGCTGGTGAAATCCTGGGGATGAACCTGGTGACGCACCAAACCGGCCCCCAAGGCATGACCGTTCGTAAGGTCCTGGTGGAACAGGGGCTTAATATTGCCAAAGAGTTGTATTTAAGCGTGCTCCCGGATCGGGCCACCGCCAAGATTGTGATCATGGCCAGTGAAGCTGGCGGCATGGATATTGAGAAAGTGGCGGACGAAACACCTGAAAAGATCATCAAAGTGTATATTGACCCGTTGACCGGTATCCAGGGCTATCATTGCCGCGAAGTCGCTTTTGGTCTCAAACTTGCCCCGGCGGTGATGAAACCGTTTATGAAAATGCTTCCGTCGCTGTATCAATTGTTTGTCCAATACGACTGTTCCTTATTGGAGATCAACCCGTTGATCATCACTGCCGAAGATACGGTTGTGGCGCTGGATGCCAAAATTGATATCGACAGCAACGCTCTTTTCCGGCACAAAGATGTCCTTGAGATGCGTGATATTGATGAAGAAGATCCGCTGGAGTATGAAGCCTCCAAGCACAACCTGAATTACATCAATCTGGGCGGTGCCGGCAATGTGGGCAATATGGTCAATGGGGCCGGCCTTGCCATGGCAACGATGGATATTATCAAAATGGCGGGAGCCGAACCGGCTAATTTTTTGGATGTCGGGGGCGGAGCGTCAGCGGAAATGGTGGAGAACGGTTTCAAAATCATTCTCAGTGATAAAAATGTAAAAGGCATCTTGATTAACATTTTCGGCGGCATTTTGCGATGTGATGTCCTGGCTCAAGGCGTTGTGGAAGCTGCCAAAAAAACCGGCCTGAATGTGCCGGTGGTGGTGCGCATGGAAGGTACCAATGTCGAAAAAGGCCGCCAGATTTTGGCCGATTCGGGACTTAATCTGATTACCGCAACAGATTTGAAAGATGCCGCTGGGAAAGTGGCTGATATTGTCAGTGCCTGAATTTAAAAAAAATAAATTGCAAACACTGTCTGAATTAGGATTTATAAGATTAATGGATTAAAGGATTAGGGAATTAGAGGAACGAGATGAGCAACTGTTAAAAAGCACAAAAAAATAATTCTGGAATCATTCAATTCTATAAATCCTGATTCAGACAAATGAAGAATACCAATTTGGGCTATCCACATAAGGCGGGACAGACGTAGGTTGGGTTGAGGAACGAAACCTGACATCAGCCTGAATTAGTCAGGTTTCGTTCCTCAACCCAACATACGACTACATTTAGTCTCCCAGCTTATGTTGGTAGCCCCAATTTGTATGTTACAATTTGTTTTTTATTTGTAATTAATATGATTTGACTTTTAATCACTCATCCCAAAACAAACAGCACCGCCATCGCTCATTTTTTCTGATCATCTTTGTGCTGCTGGCTGGCGCTGTTTGCGGTGTTTTTGTAGGCGTAATCATTGCGCTCACCCATGATTTACCGCAAATCCGCCAGCTCGAATCCTTTCAACCTTCAGCCACAACCCGAATTTACTCATCCGACGGCATTGTTTTAGCCGAATTGTTTGCCGAACGACGTGACCCTGTCAAACTGGAAGCGATTCCTTCCTATTTAAAAGCCGCGTTGCTTGCCACTGAAGACCAGCGCTTCTACTCCCACAGCGGTATCGATATCAAAGGAATCGGAAGGGCCATTATCAGCGATATTCGCGCCGGCCGGTTTGTTCAAGGCGGCAGCACCATCACCCAACAGTTGGCCAAAACCCTTTTTTTAACACCCCGTCGAACCCTTTTACGTAAACTCAAAGAAGCGTTTTTAGCGCTCCAGTTGGAACGCCGCTATACTAAAGACGCGATTTTAACGCTTTATTTCAACCAGATATATTTGGGCAGTGGCGCTTACGGGGTTGAAGCCGCGGCCCAACTCTATTTCGGGAAACCGGTCAGTGCTTTAAACTTATCGGAATGCGCTTTGTTGGCGGGATTGCCACAAGCGCCGTCGCGCTATTCGCCGCGCGTTAATAAATCATTGGCGGTCAAACGGCGCAACGTGGTTTTAAGGCGTATGCTTGCTAAGGGAATTATCACTTCATCGTTGTATGATGAAACCGTGAAACTGCCGTTGAAATTAAACGCTCCTGTGCGACCATCTGATCTGGCACCCTATTTTATAGCGCATATCAAGCAGTTGCTTGAAAAGAAAATTGGCGCTGAACTGCTCTACAAGGGTGGTTTGACCGTAACAACAACGCTGGTGTATGAGGAGCAAAAAGCCGCCGCCCAAGCGGTTTCCCAAGGGATTGAGGCACTTGAAATCAGGAGACGTTATCAGGGCATTCAAGCACCGTCCCCGCAAGCGGCGCTCATTGCCATAGATGTTAAAACGGGTGGAATCAGGGCGATGATCGGCGGACGGAATTTCAAACAGAGCGTTTTTAATCGGGCGACAATGGCAGAGAGACAACCCGGTTCGGCCTTTAAACCGCTTGTTTACGCCCTTGCCATTGAACGTGGTTTTGCCCAAAACAGCTTGTTGACAGATGCGCCGGTTGCTTATAAAATAGAAGGCAAACGAAAAAAATGGCGGCCCCGGAATTTTTCAGGTACGTTTAAAGGTTCAATCACGCTTCGTCAGGCGTTAAGTGTATCCCAAAACATACCGGCTGTGCATTTGGCAGAAATGTTAGGCGTTTCATCCGTGGCGCAATTCGCACATAAATTGGGCATTCGTTCGCAATTGCATCCCTATCTCTCTTTGGCGTTAGGCGCTTCCGAAGTCAGCCTGATTGATTTGACGGCCGCTTACACAGTGTTCGCAAATCAGGGACAGCATATCCGGCCCTTTGGCGTAACCGATGTATATGATCGCAACAACCGGCGGATTTGGCGGGTCAAACCGGAAAAAAAAGCGGTGATGTCCCGGGCCGCAGCTACGGTGATGACGGATATGTTGGCCGCCGTTATCCGGGAAGGTACGGGTCGCAAGGCTCGTGTGATACAGCGGCCCCTGGGCGGCAAAACCGGAACCACCAACAAATATAGAGACGCCCTTTTTGTGGGGTTTTCGCCATCCCTGGCAACCGGTGTATGGGTGGGTCTGGATGACCACACCACCTTGGGAAAACGGGAAACCGGTTCCAAAGCGGCCCTGCCAATCTGGATTCAGTTTATGCAGGCGGCGCTGGATGGCAAACCCTACCAACATTTTGACCAGCCGGATGAGGTGGTCAGCGTACGCATGGATATCGTTACCGGCAAACCGGTCGAGGAGGAGGAGGCCGCTGATGCTGTTGATGCGCTGTTTGTAAAGGGCGCGATGCCTCAATCTTCGTACTGAAAATCAGGGATACACGCATAAGGCTGGACAGTTGTAGGTTGGGTTGAGGAACGAAACCTGACATCAGCCTGAATTAGTCAGGTTTCGT
>JAOZRC010000146.1 GCA_029940345.1 Desulfobacterales bacterium | reverse complement strand
GCAAACATCCCGTTATTCCAGAACTGATATTTGTTTTTTTAAAAGTCCTTTCGATGATCAGGTGTTTTAAAGTCGGCGTAATCATAAAAGCGAGGCCATAAGCGTGGTTAAACTCATCTATGTCAGAAGCGGTATTTTCGACGAATGCATCAAGACGGGAATTTTCAGGTGTTTTGAAAAGCTTTTTTCTTAGAAGTGGCTGACCCATCAGATATCGGTCTGATTGTGAAAACATTCAGTGTAATCTTGATCTATTTCACAATATTAAACCAAAAGCAACCACTTTTTGCAGCAATTCAGACTGATAAAATATTACGGATTTAACTTCCCGGAATGACGGGTATATTTGTAAATGTGTGTAAAGGTTCAGATAATAACCCGCCCAGATATAGATAAGGTTAAGCCCAAATTATATATAGCCTTGGGCGCCTCGTTAGCAGTCGAAGATATTCGTCAGGAGTTCACCTTACGAAGTGCAAGATACACATTGGCGCCAAAGATTATAATAGCGCCAATCCAGCCAGTCAATGATAGCGCCGGATCTGAAGCAATGATAGGTCCGAGAAGCGCTGCCAGTAAAATTCGGGTGGAAGAGATAATGCCGCCTTCCACCGCGGTTATATACCGGAAGCCGTAAGTAAGCAGATATTGGCCGCCAATGCCGAATATGGAACAAAGTATTAAATAATAACCCTCCAAGTAACTTGAAAAATTGATTTGAGTATGAAATAGGATATAGATAATCAGTGTTCCCAGACCGAACATATAAAATAAAATGGTTTCCGAATCATGATATTGGCGGCTGACATTCAGATAAATGATGGCAAACGAAGCGCTGACTCCCGATGCCAATCCCCAGAAATCATTTAAATTCAAACCGATTGACCATGGCTCCAAAATCAGTCCGACGCCGGTAAATGCCACGCTGACAACCAAAATTGTGACGATGTCACGCTGTTCTTTTAAAAATAGCCAGGCAAAGAGCGCAACAAAAAGCGGATAGGTCATATTAAGAATATTGGCCGCGGCTAACGAAGTGACATCCACGGCCTTATAAAAACAGTAGACTGCAACACAATTTGCAATCATGCGTCCCAAAAGAAAATGATAGCGATGGGGTTTGGGCCGCTGCTTTTTGAAAAACATAATAGCGCAAATCATTATAAATCCTAAAAGGAACCGGACAAAAACAAAAAATGAAGGATCAATTGAAATATGGGCTTTAGACCATCGAATAGTAACAGTCGCCAGATAAAAACAGAAAGCGGAGCCAAACACAGCGAGGCATCCGATCAGTTGTCTGGCTTTAGATGTGGTATTCGTTTGAGGTGCTTTCATTTTCAATTTTGCATTTTTAAGTTTCAATAAAATAAAAAAAATGGTATCGTATTTCGATTTTGGATTCTTACTGTAACTGCCTCTGGCTGAAGTTCGCACTCCTCTATTCATGGAAAACCCAAATCAGATTCAGTATAAACAAATTTGTAATTCGTTAATGAGCGCTTTGCAATATCGTTTTACAATTAAAGATGCAAACTACTTTTGTGCTAATTTGAAGGATGCCAGATTTTTCATAGTAAATCCTGCAAGCTAAAGCTTGCATTCCGCTATTTCGGAAAAACCGGACAATATAAAATCTTATATCATTAGCTGTCATTTACCATAAAATCAAATAACTTAAAAAAAGGAGCGAAAAATGGAATGGTTAACGAATTTAGGTTTATCGGGTGTCATATTTTCAGTTGTTGTCCTCTTTGGCCTACTGGTGTTTTTCAGCCGTTTTTACCGCAAAGTGGATCAGGGAACGGCCATCGTGCGTAACGGTTTCGGCGGCACCAAAGTGAAATTTTCCGGATCATTTGTGATCCCCATCCTGCATCAGGCCGAATATATCGATATATCCGTAAAGCGGGTGATTATTGACCGAAACGGCAAAGAGGGACTGATATGCAAAGATAATATGCGTGCGGATATTACGGTGGTGTTTTTCGTACGCGTGAATAAGACCGTGGAGGATGTACGCCGCGTGGCCGAATCAATCGGATGTGAGCGCGCTTCGGAACAAAAGTCCCTGCAAGTTTTATTTGAAGCCAAATTTTCCGAAGCCCTTAAAACCGTGGGCAAGCGCTTTGATTTTGTTGGCCTTTACAATTCCCGCGAAGAGTTCAAAGAGGAGATCCTTAAAATCATTGGCACTGATTTGAACGGTTTTGTGATGGATGATGCCGCCATCGATTTTCTTGAACAGACGCCCATTGAAATGTTGAATCCGGACAATATTTTAGATTCCGAAGGCATTAAAAAGATTACCAAACAAACATCCGATCAAAAGGTGCTTTCCAATCAGATCAATCAGGATAGAGAAAAAGTGATCACCCGGCAAAATGTCGAGGCGAAAGAAGCCATATTGGAACTCAACCGGCAATTGGCGGAAGCCACTGCGCGGCAGAAACGGGAAGTTGAGACTGTGAAGGTGCGTGAGGAGGCGGAAACGCTTAAAATCCAGGAAGAGGAGCGGCTCAAAGCGGAATCCGCTCGCATCGCCACAGAGGAGGAAATCCAGGTCAACGAAGAAAACAAAGATCGCCAGATCATTGTCGCCCGCAAAAATAAGGAGCGCACCGAGGCGGTGGAAACTGAACGTGTGGAAAAGGACCGCATGGTTGAGGCAACGGAGCGTGAACGGATTGTTGCGTTGACCCAGATTGAAAAAGACAAAGCCATTGAGACCGAGAAAAAAGCGATTCAGGATGTCATCCGCGAACGCGTCAAAGTCGAACGCACGGTGGTGGAGGAACAGCAGCGAATGAAAGATACCGAGGCCTTTGCCCAGGCCGAGCGTAAAAAACAGGTGGCCATTACCGATGCGGAAAAAGAAGCTGAAGAATCCCTGGTAATCGATGTCAAAGGTGCCGAGGCTTCCAAGAAAGTGGCCGAGTTAAAAGCCGAAGAAAACCTGATCCGGGAGATCAAAGCGGCTGAAGCGGATAAAAGGGCATCCGAGTTCAAAGCGGAACAAATCAGTATCGAAGCTGAAGCGTTTCAGAATAAAGCTGAAAAAGAAGCCAATGCGAAAAAATTGTTAGCCGATGCCCTGACGGTCGAACAAGCCGCTAAGGGACTCGGCGATGTCCGCGTGATGGAGGCCCGTGCCGGCGGTATCGAAAAAGAGGGCGGTGCCCAAGCCAAAGTGCAGACGCTGAAATATCAAGCCGAGGCTCAAGGCATTGAAGATAAAGCCAATGCCATGAAACTGTTAGATGGCGTTGGACGTGAACATGAAGAATACAAACTGCAATTGAAAAAAGAGCTGGATGTCGAATTGGCTGAAATCCATAACCGCAAAGAGATTGCCGCGAACCAAGCTGAAGTTCTGTCGCAGGCATTAAAATCCGCGCATGTGGATATTGTGGGCGGTGAAGCTGTTTTCTTTGACCGTATTGTCAATGCCGTCACTGGCGGCAAAGCCGTGGATCGCTATATTGAAAACAGCAAAGCCCTAACCGATGTGAAAGAGACCTTTTTCAACGCCGATCCCCAATATTTTCAATCCCAGTTCCGACATTTCTTCAAACAATTCGGCGTCAAATCCGAAGATGTCAAGAATCTGACCATCTCCGCCATACTTTCCAAAATGGTCGGAATGGCCGATAACACCGAAGACCGCGGCCTGTTATATAACCTCTTAGCCATGGCCGAACGTTCGGGAATGGGTGACAAGCGGCTTGGAAAACGGCGTTAGATATACCGCATCCTTCATTAGTCAGTTTACACTTTGTCCCGTGATTTGCGCTCATTGTCTGAATTAATATTTATAGGATTAACGGATTAATGGACGATGAAGAATGTTGAAAATAATCCTAAAATCATTAAATCCTAAAAATCCTAATTCAGACAGCGGTATAAGGATTTTCTCGTTCCCACTCAAAGCGTGGGAACGAGGTCGCCAACAACCAGATTGCACCTTTATCGTATACCATCATTGTCTAAAAACGGCACTACCGTTACTTGAAACCGGAGCATACTCATGGCCCAAACTGAAAAAACGGATGTCTCCCCTGAAGCCGCCGCCACTTTAGATGGCGGAACCTATGAAATCCTACGCAACCGCCTGTTAAAACAAGGCGCGGAGTTAAGAACGCGGCTGGACAAACTCAACCAATCCCGCAAGGATATTTTCGGATCCGTTGAGCAAACGCTACTGGCAACCGAACGCATCTCAACCCGTAACAACTGTATCCCCCGTGACATGGTATCGGTCAACGGCAATCAGTTTATCTTCGGCTACAACGTCCATATCGGGCTGCGTTCGGAATTGCAACTGGCCGATGTTTTTGCCATTTATTCATACAACGAAAAACGCCAATTTCGCGAAATCAGCTTAGACAGGCTTCATTCCGGGCGGTTTGAAGATGACTTTAAAGACCTCTACCGCTATTATAAAGCCACCCGGTTCGCTAAGTTCGCTGTTATCGGCCCTCATCTTTTTATGGTGTTTCGCATCGGTAAATCGCCGCGTGATATCAAAGTGTTCAAATGGCTGCTGCAGGCTGACAAACTCACGTATCTGGACAACCGTAGTGAGCAGGAATTCAAATTCCCGACCCAGCATGATTTTACCTGGGCCCGTACCTCGCGCGACTGGCACCGCTATGGCGAGCATCCCCACATCTCTATCCAGGACCGCTTGTTTGTTGAAGCCGTGGGAGGCGATATCACCTTTAAAGTTGAGGACAACACCGATTCCGGCCAGGGTATTTACGCCGAAACTGTGGATAATCCGGATCAGACCTTAGATGACGCTGAAATCCATTTCGCTCTTTTAGGGCATATCATTTTAGTGCGCATCCGTCCTTATCAGGAAGAGCGGTTTCGCTATTTTATTTTCAATGAAAAAACCCGGGAAGTTCACAGGGCCGATGAAATCGAAAATGCCTGTGTGTTTCTTCCGGATGACCAGGGCCTGGTGTTTTCTAACGGGTATTATCTCCAGACCGGCGAGCTTAAACAATTCGAAACTGATTTGGCGGATATGATGTTTGAAAGGCGTTTGGCCTCTCCCAACGGCGAAGATTACCTGTATATTTTTTACAACCGCGAATTCGGTGATCATATTTTGCTTTCCTATAATCTCATTGAGCAAAAGATGGAAACCCCGCTGTTCTGTAACGGATTTTCCTGCTTTGACAATGGTGAATTGCTTTTTTTCCGGGCCGAGGATCAGCCCGCCAAACATCATGTCATTCAAATTTGGCAGACGCCCTATATGAAGGACGATTATGCCTTGTCTGAAAAAAGCGATTCCTTGCTTTATAAAGTGGGCAATCCGGACATCGTGCGCTGCATGGCCGAATGCAACGAATTGTTGAAAACCCTCAACCGCGAGGACCTTTACGAAGGGCTTTATATTGACCTGCTGAAAAATGCCGGTGACATTGCGGATTCCTACTTCTGGATCGACAAAAAAGTCGCGTTCAATCTTAAAGAAGTTATTCTTGAAATTAAGGCTGCGGCGGCCTCAGCCATCGAAGCCTTTGAAAAAGTCGTGCGACTTAAAAAAAGTACCGCGGATCAGGTGAATCGTGTTTCAGACCGCGCCCGTGATATTCTGAACAATCTGAAACCGGAAACCATGGAGCACATTGATGAGTTTGTCCAGGAACTGGCGGCCTTGCGCACCGTGCGGGGCGAGATCATCTCCCTGAAAGAGTTGCGTTATGCCGACCTTGAAGCAATCGATGCGCTGGAAACCCAGGTTAAAGAAGCGTCCGAACAGTTGTCAGGGATGTGCGTGGAATTTCTTCTCAAACCGGAAGCGTTGGCGCCTTACCAAAACCGCGTTACCGCCATAGGTCAGCAGATTGAAAAGGCGAACAAAGTCACCGAGGCCGCTGACCTTCGGAAAGAGGCAGATGCCGCCGCCGATGAATTGGAGATGCTCATTGAAATCGTCAGTAATCTCAAAATCGAAGACTCAACCCATATAACGCGCATTATTGATGATATTTCCGGGATTTTTTCAACCCTGAATCAAGTCAAAGCATCTATAAAAAACAGGATAAAAAGCCTACAGGGCAAAGAAGGCGCCGCCCAGTTCAGCGCTCAGATGAAGCTGCTCAACCAAAGCGTGGTCAATTATCTTGATATTAGCGACACACCTGAAAAGTGTGATGAATATTTGACCAAAGTGATGATTGCGCTGGAAGAGTCCGAAGGTCGTTTCGCCGATTTTGACGATTTTATTATCCGACTTTCCGAAAAGCGCACCGAGCTTTACAATGCGTTTGAAAGTAAAAAACTCAACCTGGTTGAAGCACGCAATAAAAAGGCGAACACGTTGATGGGCGCCGCCGAACGAATTCTCAAAGGCGTGCAGAATCGCGCTGACGCGATGGATGATATCAATGCGATTAATGGCTACTTCGCATCGGATTTGATGATTGATAAAATCCGTGATATTGTCAGCCAATTGACCGACCTGAATGATTCGGTCAAAGCGGATGATATTCAATCACGCCTCAAAACCGTGCGCGAAGATGCCGTACGCCAACTGAAAGACCGTCAGGAGCTGTTTGTAGATGGCGCCAATATAATCAAAATGGGCGAGCATCGCTTTTCCGTCAATGTCCAGCCTTTGGATTTAACCATCGTATCCCGCGACGGACAGCAATACTTTCATCTGACCGGCACCGCTTTTTTTGAAACAGTGGACGATCCGGCCTTTTTGGAAACCCGGCCGGTATGGGATATGGAAGTGATTTCTGAAAATGATCAGGTCTGCCGGGCTGAATACCTTGCCTATCAGATGCTTAAAGAGATTGCCGCATCGTCCCCCCAGGAGATTGCCCGCGTGCAGGCATTTACGGATGAAGAGCAGGTTGAATATGTGCAGCAGTTTATGGGGCCGCGTTACACCGAAGGCTATTCCAAAGGGATTCATGATCATGATGGCGCCCGCATATTGCAAGCATTGGTTAAAATGCACGCTTCCATCGGTTTGCTGCGTTTTCATCCGCGCGTGCGCGCTTTGGGGCGTTTGTTTCAGACTGTCGGGGCACAAAGTCCGTCAGATCGGGAGACCAGCGCGTTGTTAGCCGAAAAACTGCGCGCCTTCGGTATGATGCGTGATCTTTTTGCCAATCAGTCCCAACAGGCAAACTACATCCGGGAGCTTACCGCCCTGATAACTGAATTTGTTACTAAAACATCGCTTTTTCCCCTGGAACTGGCCGCCGACGCCGCCCATTATCTGTTTCAAGAGTTGATCGGCACCGCATCCGGAGAACGGTTTGTTATCAGTAAAGAAGCCTGGGACTTGACAGGCGGCTTTCTTAAACATCTCAAAGCCAAGCTTTTTATGGATAAATTCAATGCCGCGCGGGAAAAAATCAGTTCGGCGCCTGCAAGCGAATTTGAACTGGTGCGAGACTGGCTCAAGGGGTATGCATCCACCCACGGCAAGGAAGATCAGAACGAATATATTGACGAAGCGGCGGCGTTGATTTTCAGCCGTAAATTTCAAAAATCAGATGTTGCCGACGTTGCCATGAATGCTGAGATAACGGGAATGATCGGCGATCACGCGGTGATCCAAGATGGCATTTACCACTTGCGCTACAATGCGTTTGAGCAAAAAATGACGCGCTATGAACGAGACGTCGCACCGCTGTTCCACACATACCAAAACCTCAAAAAGGATTTGATCGAACAGAAACGCGAGGAATTGCGCTTAGATGAATTCAAACCGCGTATCTTAACTTCCTTTGTGCGCAACCGCTTGATCAACCAAGTCTATCTTCCGCTGGTGGGTGATAATCTGGCCAAGCAGATCGGTGTTGCAGGGGAAGCCAAGCGCACGGATCGCATGGGCTTGCTGCTGCTAATCTCTCCGCCGGGTTACGGTAAGACCACGCTGATGGAATATATCGCCAACCGCCTGGGGATTATCTTTATGAAAATAAACGGCCCGGCCATTGGCTATAAAGTCACATCCCTTGATCCGGCCGAAGCGCCTCACGCCAGCGCCCGGGAGGAGATGCAAAAACTCAATCTGGCGCTGGAAATGGGCGATAATATCATGCTTTATCTGGATGATATTCAGCATTGCAACCCCGAATTATTGCAAAAGTTTATCTCTTTGTGCGACGCCCAGCGCAAAATCGAAGGCGTATATAAAGGTAAAAGCCGAACGTATGATCTGAGGGGTAAGAAAGTGATGGTGGTCATGGCTGGCAACCCCTACACCGAAAGCGGCGAGAAATTCAAAATCCCGGATATGTTAGCCAACCGCGCCGATACCTACAATCTCGGTGACATCATCGGCGATACGGCCGAAGCCTTTAAATTAAGCTATCTGGAAAATTCGCTGACATCCAACGCGGTTCTCAACACACTGTCCAGCCGCAGCCAGAAGGATGTTTACAGCATTATCCGAATCGCCGAAACCGGCTCCCGTGAAGGCGTCGAATTTGCCGGCGGCTATTCCGTCGAAGAGGTCAATGAGATGGTGCAGGTTATGGAAAAACTGATCAAGGTGCGCGATGTGATCTTAAAGGTCAATTTGGAATATATTCACTCGGCCAGCCAAGCCGAAGAATACCGCACAGAACCGCCGTTTAAACTGCAAGGCTCCTACCGTAATATGAACCGCCTCGCCGAAAAGATTGTGCCGATTATGAACCCCAGGGAGCTGAAAACCCTTATTTTATCTCATTATGAGAATGAATCCCAAACCCTGACCGGAGAGACCGAAGCCAATCTGCTCAAATTTAAAGAGATGATCGGTTGGGCAGATGAGTCCGAACAGCAGCGTTGGCAGGCAATCAAAAAAACCTTTCGCAAAAACAAATTGCTGCACGGCTCCGACGCCAGCGATCCGGTCAACCGTGTGGTGGCGCAACTCTCAGCCTTTCAGGATGGCCTTGAAGCCATTCGCGAAGTGTTGGAATCCGGCGTAGGAACATCCGATCATGGACCGCTCACCACGCAAATTGCGTTCTCCGAAGAAAGCCTGTCCCAGATGGAGCGTTTACTTAAAGAGATGAAAACCGACACTGCCGGTCACCCCGCTGACGTTTATCTCAAGATAATGAAAAAGCAATTCAAAATAATGAAATCCTGGACGGAGCCTCTCCTCAAAGGCATGCACAGCCAAAGCGCGGATATGAGCAAACTCTGCCGCAACCTCCGCCAGATGAAAGGCGACTATCAGGGCGTTGTAAGCAAAACGGACGAAGATCGCCAAACCTTCGCCAGCTACAAAGCCGCCCTTGAAATCGATCCCCATGACGACAGCATCTACTACAAACGGGGAATCTTCTGGTACAATAAAAACAAACTGCGCCAAGCGTTAAGCGATTTTAAAAACGCGCTTGATTTAAAGCCTAAGAATAAGAAATACCAGCGGATTGTGGGGCATTTGGAGGCGGAGTTGAAAGAGAGCTAAACCTATGCATCAATCCGGAGGGATAACCTGAATTCCTGAAACAGGATTGATCACTTTAGCGTTTAAAGATCGGGCGGCGCGAAGTAATGTTTCATCAGAAGCGACAAAAATTATATAGTCATCAGATTTTGGTTTGTTCTGGCATGATTTTTGCCCATAGTCTCCAAGGGCTATATCAGGCCGTTTTGACATACAAATCGTACTATTTTATCCTCAAAACGGTTATTTTTGTCAATACGCAATTTTTGTGCCAGAACAAACCAAAATCTGACTACTATATCAAATTATAGATCCCGCTTGTAAAAGATCAATAAAAGTGTAAACTGGGAAATGAAGGATGCCAAATATCGGTTACTAAATTAAACCGCGACTCAAATGTAATGCGGAAATCTGTTCAGCAAAACCGACATAAAGAAAATTACCAGCGTTTAAGCAGATAGCCAAAACTACCTGCAACCTGATAATTAAGAAAACTCAAATGATAAATCCGAAATCCCATGATGCTTTG
>JAOZRC010000817.1:1900-2640 GCA_029940345.1 Desulfobacterales bacterium | reverse complement strand
ATTTTAATCTGAAAAGAGGAGGATATCTGATGAGCGCATATATGATAAATGTAAAGATTGAGTTAACAAAGTGTCCGGAAGCAGTTGAAATTGAAAATCTTGTGAAAAATTCTGATGGGAGTCTGTGCATGGCAATTGATCTGAATGACGCAATAAATATTGATAAATGCGAAAGTTCGGTTTTACAAGTCGTCTGTCCGAGTATTCGTAACGCGTCAGCTTGCCATTTATCCGAAGTTTCAACAAAAATGGCAATTGAAAAGGCAGAAGGCGTAAGAGAGGTTATTGCCAATCAGACACCATACAGAGCAGATGGAGAGTCAGGTCGGTTCGAATTTAAAACGCACAGCGTCATTGATAATGGCCTGATCTTCTACAACACGGCAAGCGATGTTTTCACGCCGCTAATCAGCAAAGGTTACCATAGGACTGTGGGCTTTAAAGTGATCGCCATTGCCCTCTGTGTCAATGAAGGTGAGACACCGACCCCTTGAAAAATCAGTGTAGGGCGGATAGGAGAATCACCTATGAAAAACGTATCGAAAAACATGCAAAGTACAAACGTTGAAAAAGTTTCAGCCGCCGGGGGCCAGACCGCCCCCGCGGGGGCGGTCGTGAACCGCTCAATTTATCGCCGCCAAACCCCGAAGTATCGGCAAATTCTGAAGGGCTTTATTCATCACATCTGTCCACATTGCGGCGTCAAAGAAAAAAAGGCCTCTTACTGGCAATGGCGCCTA
>JAOZRC010000817.1:0-1890 GCA_029940345.1 Desulfobacterales bacterium | reverse complement strand
ACCGCCCCCGCGGGGGCGGTCTGGCCCCCGGCGGCTGGCGGTCGTGAACCGCTCAATTTATCGCCGCCAAACCCCGAAGTATCGGCAAATAAGGCTCGACGCAAATTCACAGCCAAATACAAACTCAAAATTCTTAACAAGGCCGATGCATGCACAGAACCAGGTCTGATTGGCGCCCTGTTGCGCTCTGAAGGGCTTTATTCATCACATCTGTCCACATGGCGGCGTCAAAGAAAAAAAGGCCTCTTACTGGCAATGGCGCCTAAAAAACGGGGATGCCGAAAAAAAAAGAAAAATCCATTGGCAGATGAATCAGTCCGGCTTGAAAATGAAAACAGGCAATTAAAGGAAAAGCTCAGAAAAGCCGAAACTGTTATCGACATCCAAAAAATAATTTCAGATCTCTTGACCATCGATCAGGATCTTATCCACAACGGAAGGAACAGTTGATGAACGCTGCCATCACATTGGGCACAGATGTCGGTATTAAGCAGGCATGTGAGGCACTGAATGTCTCCTGCGCAACATTGTACCGCCATATGAAATAAAAATAATGCGGCAGAAGAAACGCCCGCAAAACGGCCGGCGTCGCCTTTGTCCCTAAGTGAGCCGGAGAAACAAAGCGTGCTGGCTGTACTTCACAGCAAGCGTTTCTGTGATATGGCCCCTCATCAGGTTTATGCCGCTTTACTTGACGAAGGCCGTTATCTTTGCTCGATTCGAACCATGTACCGGATCCTGGTCGCTGAACATGGCGATGTCAAAGAGCGACGCCGTCACGTAAAACGAACCGGCTATGCCAAGCCGGAACTGCTGGCCACTGAGCCGAATCAGGTCTGGTCATGGGATATTACTAAACTAAAAGGCCCTGCCAAGTGGAATTACTTCCACCTGTATGTGATACTGGATTTCTTCAGCCGTTATCCGAAGTTCATGCCTTTTTAGGTCCGCAGGCCGGTTTTGGGCGGACCCGAAATTAATATATCTCATAATTTCAGCTATATAAAAATTCCAACTCCCGAAAAAGTAAATGTAGTGCCAAAATCTTATCACCTTTCCTTATTTTCTTGCATCCACATCTCCGACCTGATAAACACCTCCCATGTTTATCAGGAAGGTCACCCATACCCACAACAAAAATGGGAAGAATTACTCCACATATAAATTGGTCGAATCTATCCGAACTGACAGAGGCCCAAGACAACGCCCCGTATTGAATCTTGGAACAGATTTTAAACTTCCGAAGGAACAATGGAAAGAACAAAATAAACATGATAGGGACAAACGTCGTGTAATCATATCCCCTTTGGAAAAATGCGCTCTGATTTTGGAACAAGCGCCGTCGCCACTTCAGAATACATTTAAAAAGCGTTTCACGGGCTTGGATGATTGGGAGCAGTTAATGATTCTAAGTGCGATGGAGCGTGTTGTGGGATTGATGTCAGCAGAAAAGATAGACGCTGCCCCTATCCTGACTACTGAACCTACCGCCAGCGAGTAAAATTTAATAACAGATTCCATTTTATCAAACTGCTTTTCGGTGTCTTTTCGCAGTTTATGCTCCAAACTATGATATTCGGAATTTGACAGCACATACGTCAGATTGTATGTGTCGCGCCAATAATGTTCGACATATTTAGAAAAATCGGTCAATACAAGCACATTTTGGTATTGACAATTCTTTCAAAGCGTTGGGTCGGCTGTTCTTCACTATCCGGGCCGCCTGAGTAGAGAAACCGGATTGAGCCTTCCATCGTAAACTGATCAGGAATGATATTGGTTTTGGAACCGCCCCTGATTGTGCCGAATATAATCAGCGTTGACTCAAGATTTAAGAAAATCGCATGAATTCCAACAGCCTGATTGCCCTGAGATACATTCTTGACATCA
>JAOZRC010000145.1:1628-9965 GCA_029940345.1 Desulfobacterales bacterium | reverse complement strand
GTAATATGTGACTGTCTATAGATAGCTTTTCATCACCCTAACGTAAAAATTTCCACTGGCTGATTTTTACCTTTCACAAGAGTGGCCGGCAACGCTTTTAAGTTAAAATTGTGATCAAGACGGGCGCATGTAGCGGCGCTGATAATGATTTCCGTACCAAATTGTTTGTTCAGACCCTGAAGGCGGGATGTCAGATTAACCGTATCGCCGACCAGCGCATAAGAGAGTCGTTCCGGGCTTCCGATATTTCCGGCCAGGACTTCACCGGTGTGCACGCCGATGCCGTGAGTCAGAGGTTTTTGACCGTTTTGCTCCAGTTCCCGGTTCACATCTTTAAGCCGCCGACTCATCTCCTGGGCCGCACGCACGGCCATCAGCGGATGATCATCGCGGTGTATGGGCGCGCCAAAAACCGCCTCAATCTCATCACCGATATACTGTAAGATCAGGCCATGATGCTGTGTGATCGCGTCCGCCATGGCGGTGAAGTAGCGGTTGATAATCCTGACCACCTCTCGGGGCGGCGTTGCTTCCACCATAGGCGTAAAATTGCGCAAATCCGCGAAAAGCACCGTCACCTCTTTGATTTCGCCATCTAAGGACACATTGCCGGAGAGGATTTCATCCATGATCTCTTTGGTCACATATTTGCCGAAAACATCTTTTATCTGATCACGCTCTTTGAGTCCTCGGGCCATTTCATTGATCACATCGCCGGTGTACCCGATTTCATCATTGGAGGTCACCCGCACTTTTTTATCAAAATCGCCATTTTGAACGCCTTGCAACACGCGGATAATTTCCTTCAAAGGGCGTGTCAGGTTGCCACTGACCAGAAGGGTCAACACCAAACCGATGGCCATGAAAAGTAAGGCGTTAAATAAGATCGCCTCTCTTAAATAGTCCAAAATCCGGCCAGCTCAATAGGGACGCGATAGGTTCCCATCAGCATACACAGAAAGGCAAAAAAGGGAACCAGGTTGCATGCGAAAATAAGCGCGAATAGCCGTGTGCGAATACGGATGCGCATCGTTCGGGGGGTCTTGTAAAGGCCGCCGTCAGGAAAAAAATGGGGTGCCAGCCACTTTTGGAGAACATATTCCAAAATGAAAAACGCAATTGTAACCGTGATAAAGCCGGTGAGCAGGCTTTGAAAAAAAGCGCGACCCACCGCTCCATGTCCGGCTCCGTAATGTCCAAACAGGGTGGGAAAGAGAATTGCTGCGATGCTCCACAGTAAAATATCCATCCCAATGAGAAAAAACGGCTCATTAAGCAGTCTTTGACGCGCTTTCAGGACAATGGCATCCGGAATGGGTTGGTTACTGTATTTCAGATTGAGATATTGACGAATCGGCCGTTCGTATTGCAAGCCCAGTAGCGTTCCGGTAATAAAGGCACTCGGATTAAAAATAAGATTGATCTGATATGCAAGGTGAGCGATTTCAGGTTCTGTCAGCGTAACGGCGCGTGTGCTGATGAGATTCACGATCAAAACACCAATAATATTGGATATAATATTGGCGATGAGCATCCGGTTTTCTGGATAAAATGATTTAATGGAGCCATTATATTTAACATTGAACGGGGGCGCGCCTTTCAACAGCATCAAAAACAAAATGTATAAGTACTAGACCAAAAGTTTTCGGGTATTTATCGCTCTGCTCGCAGTGGGTTTGCAAACTGCCGCCCAATACTGCCGGGTTGCAAACCTGGCGAAAGCGATGCTGACAAAGTTGTGGCCAGGTGCTTATTTATTATCTAATACATCACGTATCATTTTAGTAATGTCCTTTCTGATAACAGGTTTCAATAAAAACTTCTTAATCCCCAGGGACTCCGCCTTTTCCCTGGACATCTTCTCACTGAATCCGGTGCATAGTATGACAGGAATATCAGACCGAATTTTCATCAGTTCCACGGCCAGTTTATCTCCAGTCAGATTCGGCATGGTCAGATCAGTGATGACAAGATCAAATTTGTCCGGCTGTGCCCGAAAAGTCTCTAAAGCATCGACGCTGCCGTTTTGAGCAGTTACATGATACCCTAAACGTTCAAGCATTTCTCGCCCCATTTCAACAATCATATCCTCGTCATCAACCCAAAGGATGCGTTCGGTTCCTTTTTGAGCAGGTGCATCAATTGTATTTTCCTGCGCCGTTTCCTGCGGTTTGATCGTGGGAAAGTAAACCCTAAATTCAGTGCCTTTTCCGACCTCACTTTCAACGGTGATTTTTCCGCCATGGCTTTTAACAATGCCGGAAATTACGGCAAGTCCCAAGCCCGTCCCCTTGCCTTTTTCCTTGGTGGTAAAATAGGGGTCGAATATGCGTTCCATGTTGCCCTGTTCTATGCCTGTGCCAGTGTCCGCCACCTTCAGGCTGACAAATGCACCCGGAGTCAGGGCTGAATTTTCTAAATCCTCGGCGGTTAACTCGGTTTCATTGAGGCTAACTGTCAGCTTCCCGCCGGTTTCCTCCATGGAATGAAAGGCATTGGTACACAGGTTCATAACGATCTGGTGAATCTGGGTGGGGTCTGCAAGCACCAAACCGCAGTCTTTTTTAACATTTTGACTGATCTCAATGGTGCTTGGCAGGGAAGACGTGATCAGCTTTAAGGCTTCCCGGATGACGAGTTGAATTTTTAGCGGATGAAGTTCGTGATCAGATTGGCGGCTGAAGGAAAGAATTTGTTTAACCAATGCAGTTGCACGTTTAGTCCCGTTAAAGACCTCTTCAAGGTAAGTGCGTAACGGGTTATCTTTGGAAACCTCATCCAACATAATCTCTAAATAACCGGACACCGGGGTAAGGATATTATTGAAATCGTGTGCAATTCCACCTGCAAGCGTACCGATGGACTCCATTTTCTGGGCTTGCCGGAGTTGGGTTTCCATTGTCTTATAATCAGTCGTATCTCTTAAAACAGTCATCTTTGAAATAGAGCCGTTGGCATGAACAACAGGAGAGTGGGAGGCATGATAAGAACGGTTGTCCTTAGGGCTGACAATATCTGACATGAAATGCTCGTGTTCAGAAATTCGATTGTATTCACACCACGGGCATTTTTTATCCAAATCGTGTATGGCTTTGAAACAATGCTCTCCTGTGGCATCCCGTCCTGTTCTTTTAATCATGGCCGGATTCATATATTCAACCCGGTAATCGGCAGAGCAAATATAGACCGGATCTTTCATCGCTTCCATCATGGCCCGATATTTCAATTCGCTTTCTTGCAATTCATGCTCTGTTTTTTTACGCCGTGTTATGTCCAGTGCCGTAAAAGTAATGCCGGCAGACCAATTTTCAACGTCAATGGGAGTTGAACTCAGCAGCACGTCGATCACTTTGCCGTCCTTACGCTGCCATTTAGTCTCCACTGTCCCGGTTCCCTGTTTTCGTATTTGTTGGTATTTTTCCCTCCCCACATACTCGAAGTCTTCGTCAGTAGGATAAAGAAATTTTGCGTTTTTTCCTCGTAGTTCATGGTTCAAATAGCCTGTCATCTCACACAATCTGTCATTAACCTTCTGGATAACTCTGTCACAGACCACCCCAATGCCGGTCGGGGCAGCCCGGAATATGCTCGACAGATAGGCTTCTTGCTCCCGTAGCGCCTCCTCGTCACTTAAGCGCTCAGAGATGTCGCGGGAAATGCTTAGCACCACTTGTTTTCCGCAAAGCTCAACAATCCGACTGCTCACTTCAGAAGGGATGGCAGTCCCATCCCGACGTACATGATAGGTCAGAAAAAAACTGCTCCCTTGCCTTTGCAGCTCCTCAATTCGTTTCGGAACAAGGTCAGCATACTCCGGCGTATATAGGTCTGTCGGCGTCATCTGTATGAGCTCTTCTTTGCTGTAACCTAAACGTTCATAGACCTCCCGGTTAACGTCTATAAAGCGCCCCTTGAGGTCGTGAATGACAATAGCATCTCCAGCATAGTCGAAGATCGTTCTGAATTTTTGCTCGGATTGTTTAAGCGCTTTTTCGATCTTATTACGTTCAAGCTCTTTCTTTTTAATCTCAATTGACATATTGTTAAATGCGGTAGCAAGTTTTCCAATTTCGTCTGAAGAACTCACATCTTCAACAATCTCACCATAATGGCCAAGTTTAATTTTTTTGACACCTTTTACTAACAAATCCAAAGAACGGACAATATGGAATGTAAATAGCCATAAAACTAAAATTGATATAGCGATACAGCCTAATCCAACAAATATCAGACGCTTTGACAGGGATGCAGCTTCGGAAGTGATTACATTGTCAGGTAATGAGTCAATGACCCACCAAGGACTTGAACCGGCGATTTTAATGGGAATAAAGAATTTCACCATGTCTTGAGATAAATTTTCGAGTTCCTCTGTTTTAACGATTTTTTTAAAATCCTGGCCAAAGTTTTCAGATATAGCAGTTGCATCCTTGCCTATCAGGTCCGGCCGGCCTGTCGTTCCGATTATCTTACCGCTGGCGGTCAGAATGGTAACCCGGATTTCTTTTGTATGGATTCCGTTCTTTTCGGTTAAATGCTGCAGCACGTCAGCTTTAATATCTATGCCTACGCTACCGTAGTATTGTTCTTTAAAAATGATCGGCATCAACAATGAAACAATCATGACGTCTTTTCCGCCTATTTTGTGGATGTGCGGATCTGTAACAAATGGCTGTTTTGTCTTTTTAGGAACAAGACAGTACGCATCACAGTCTCCTGTATGAAGATGTCGATACGGTATAACGTCGATGATTCCGTGGTTGTTCCGATACCAGTATGGTGCAAAGCGACCTGTTTTTCCATACCCCGGTTCGTTTTCATAGAATTTGACTCTGTTATCAAAGGCATCAGGCAACCAACAGGTGTATGCCCCAAGGATATTTTTATTTTGTTTGATCACAGACTGCAACAGAATGTCCACCTGCTCGCGTTCGATGATCAGGGGGTCGAGGGGGTCTTTCGTTTTGCGCATGATCACGGCCAATGTATGCAAACTCGCCATCGCCTTATCAAATTCATACCGGACATGTTCCGCCCGATCACATGCGATATATCGAATTTCATCGCGAGCCCTTTGAATGGCAAGATTGCGAACGTATACCGTAGCATAGGCAATGATGGTTACGCCCAGAAGCAACAGGCACAGGCTTGAACAAAAAATAATCTTTGAGCGAATGGAACGAAATGTCAACATGCCAACTCCTTTCGGTTGATTTCTCTCTGCAATGTCCTATAAGGCAATATCCCGGCATTGAATGAAAATATCACTTATTCCCATCTGAAAATGAATTTAGGTTTCCCGCTGGCGGTGTTCAAACCCGATAAAAAAGGCGAGCAACGCCGGAATGACAAACACCGTAAAAATGGTGGAGATCGCCAGGCCGCCCAAAAGCACGCTTCCCAGACCGCGGTACAACTCACTGCCCGCGCCGGTGGACAGCACCAACGGAGCCATGCCGAATATACTGGTGGTGGTGCTCATAAAAATAGGCCGAAGCCTGCTTTTGACCGATTCGGTTACCGCTTCTATACCAATCATGCCGTGGATACGCACATTATTCAACGTCTGGTGGACGATCAGGATGGCGTTGTTCACCACTGTGCCCACCAAAATGATAAAACCCAGCATGGTTACGATATCAAAGGCTTGAGGTGCGATAAAGCGATTCACCAATTGTAAACCGATAAAACCGCCGGCCGCGGCCAGCGGCACGGTGAACATAATGATAAACGGATAGAAGAAGTTCTCAAACAGAGCGGCCATGAGCAGATAGATGATAATCGCCGCCATGATCAGATTCCATTGAATGGTTTGCATGGCTTCGGAGAGCTTGTCTGCATTGCCGCCCACACTGACATTGACGCCTTTCAACTTGCCGGCGGTTTGCAGCGGCTGAATAATCTTTTTTTCGATTATTTCCATAGCGGTTTGCAGCGGCATTACTGATGAAGGCGTAACTTCGAGTTTGATTGTACGCTTGCGCTCCAGATGATCGATCTGCATCATGCCCTGACTGTATTGGAGTTCACTGATGTCGGCAATGCGGATTAACTGGCCGAAACGATTGGCAATCACCGATTTTTGAATATCTTCCGGTGTTTTGACGGTTTCCTGAGCGCCCATTAAAATCAAGTCGGTCTTTTTTTTTTGTTGTGGTTTGAACTCGCCTATTATGCGGCCATCCATAATCACATCAATATAGCGCCCAATTTCCGTTTCGGTCAAACCATTGGCCAGCGCTTTGGCGCGGTCGGGAATAAAATTGGCTTCGGGATAGCTGTTTTCCAGCGAAGGAACCGGACGCACCTGGGCCTTAGGCAATCCTTTTTTGACCGCGCCGAACAGGATGCGGGCGCTGGCGATAATGCCATCAATGCTTTCTCCGTCAATATTGATGCTCACGGTGCGGCCGCGTCCCAGGCCGGTTTGAAAAATTCCGGCTTGAATGCTCACGCCGAACATGCCGGGAATACTGTGCAATACCCGCGTAAACAGCGGCATCATCTCACGCGCCCGGGTTTCATGTTTGCTGATCGCGCCAAAAAGCATCATGCGATCCGCCGCTACGTAAAACATATTTTTGATTTGGGGGATGCCATCTTTGAAATCATTTTCAAAATAGGGGCGCGTGGTTTTGAAAATAAAATTGCCGATCTCCTGGCGTTTATTGAAAGAGTACCCTGGTGGCGGAATCATGATGTTTAAAATCAGGTTGCGATTGCCCTGGGGCAGGTATTCCGCTTTGGGCATGAGTTGGATAACGGTAAAAAAAGCGATTCCGGTAAGGATGACAACGGTCATTATCCGGGTAAACCAATTCTTCAAAGTGAACCCGGAAATTGCCAGAATGATTTTACCGAAAAAAAGGCCGATTTGTCCGATAAAATTGAAATACTGTTTTCGGTTTTTGGAACGTTTATAAAATATATTCGTCAGCGTGGGAATGGATGTCACCGACACGACCAAACTGACCAAAATGGCAAACGTGATGGCAATGGCGATATCCTTAAAGAGCTGGCCGGCCTCCTGTCGAATGAAAATCACCGGCAGGAAAACCGCAACGGTCGTGATCGTAGAGGCCAGCACCGCGCCCCACACCTCTTTAGCGCCCTCATAAGACGCCTGAAAGCCGGTTTTGCCCATTTTGCGATGGCGGTCGATATTTTCCAACACCACAATGGCATTATCCACCAGCATTCCCACCGCAAACGAGATGCCGGCCAGGCTGACAACATTCAAACTGCGGTTAAACATCCATAAAGAGATGAACGCGCCGATCACCGAAATCGGAATGGCGATAGCGGTGACCAGTGTTGAAGAGACGCTTCTTAAAAAAATAAGCAGCACACACAGCGCCAGCAGACCGCCGATAACCACATTGCGCTGCACCAGGGAGATCGCGCGGTTGATATAAGGGGTTTGCTCATAAACGATCTTGAAGGAAAGATTGTGCTTTTTCAAAATGCCTTGGTTCAGGCGTTCAACCACCCCTTTGGTGCGCTCGGTCAGGCGAATGACATTGGCGCCCTGCTGTTTACGCACGCCCACGACAATCACCGGCGCACCATTGTGCATCACGGAAACATCATTAGGGGCGTAGCCGATGCGCGTGATAGCAATATCCCGCAGAAAGATGCGATGAATGCCGTCATCACGCAGCACCACCTTGAGCGGATCAGCAACCGCTTGAAACTGGCTCACTGTTCGGACGCGGTAATTTTTTTTGGCCAATCCCAGCGTACCGGCGGATACATCGACGTTGGCCGTATTCAGACGTGCGATCACATCGTTAATCGTCAGGTTGAATTTGGCCATTTTATACGGTGATATGACCACTTCAAGCCGTTCTTCCGATCCGCCGAAAACGAAAAGCGATCCCACGCCGGGCACTCGTTCCAGATGCTGGCGCAGCTCGTTTTCAAAAAAGGTGCGATAAGACCAAACCTCAGCAGGCTTGCCTTCGGTGATTTTGAGAACCATCCAGATCACCGGCGAACTTTGCGCCCCGGATGCTTCGATCACCGGTTTTTCAACATTTTGGGGATAGCGGCGCACCTCGTTGAGTTTATTGGACACCCTGAGCAAAGCGGCGTCAATATCGGAGCCGACTTCAAAAGTCAGCGTAACGCTTCCCATATTGTTAAAACAGGAGCTTTCCATCAGGGTCAGTTTCTGGATACCTTTCAGCACCTCTTCCTGCTGCTCAACAATATCTTTTTCAATCTCATAAGGCGTGGCGCCCGGCCAAACGGTTGAAACCGTGATCTGCGGGGTTTCCACATCAGGCGTTAATTGAACCGGCAGCCGGTTGAGGCCTACCAGTCCGAAAAGTACAATCA
>JAOZRC010000145.1:0-1528 GCA_029940345.1 Desulfobacterales bacterium | reverse complement strand
TCATTTTTAACTTAGGCAGCTTGCAATGTAAAGAAAAATATGGCATCTTTTGAATCATGAATAGACACTAATGAACACTAATAAAAATAAATCATTCGTGTCTATTCGTGTTTATTAGTGGTTCAACAAGAAATTACGCTGAAAGAGTAATGCCCGCGTTAAGGAGGTTCAGATGAATTACGCCAAATTAAAACAGGCCGGAATCCTGTTGATTGTATAGATGATAACGGCACTCCCGTGTATGGCAATGGAAAAGGTCGCTTTCCGACACAAAACCGACAACACGCTGAAAACGGATTGTCGTAAAACTCAGGGCAAGCATGATGCGTTTCCGACTTATTTCTGCTACGATAAAGAGGGCAACCTGGAAACATTTAAGCCCGGCAAGCAGTGGGAGCAAGTTCTGGTGACCAAAATATGCTTTCAGAACAAACTCAGGGACGATATCAGGGTGTGTATAAAAATCCGCGGCCCACAGGATAAAACCGATAGTTACGCATGTATGAAAACAAAGGGGGTTTTAACCGCTTTTAAACCGGACAAAAATGAGTGGGAGCTGATTAAAGCTGACGATCATCGCTGCAAACCGCTCTTGAAAAAAGTAGACGTTCCCCGCAATGCCACTATCACTTTCACTAATAACACCGACGAAAGTAGGAACCATGAGTGACACCGCTGATGCCAAAGCCACGGTCGGATTGATCGACCTGGGAACGATTACAACCATTTTAATTCCGCTGCTCTACACAGCGGGATGGTCCTATGCCTACAATTATTTCATACATTTTCATCTGGGACTGCTCGGGCTGAACATTCCCAGGGAATATCTATTTCTTTACAGCTTCTGGGTCGTCAAAGACCAGTTTTGGCTATCAATTGGCGCGCTGCTAGTTACAGTTCTGGTTTACTTTTTAGTTCGGTTTTGCTTTCGACAATCCAAAACTGAAAGAATCCGTCCTGAAAAGAAAGTGACAAAGTCATTCTGGATGAAATATCCGAACGTTTGCCAAACCCTGGGCCTGATTCTGGCGCCGGTCTTTATCCTATCGCTCTTTTGTTTGTTTTATCATCTGGGCGATCGCACGGCTGCTTCGCTGTATCAAAAACAGACCCAATGGGATTTTCCCTCGTATCCCCGTGTAAAGGTCTGGCTGACAAAAGATGCGGCCAAAGAGGCCGGAGCAATGGCGGAAGAATGGTCTAAAGGTTGCTACCGGCTGTTGTTAAGGAACAAGGATCATCTGTATCTTTTTTATACTGGCGGATACGACGAAAAAATATCTGTCGAAATTATCCCGCAAACCAAAGTCAGATCAGTGCGGGTTCTACCGATTTACGCATCTTCCGAAGAATGCGATTAGAAAAGCGCCTCCCTTACAGATTTATGCGAATAAAGCAGGGCAATTATACAAATTGCCTTTTGCCGATGTGTAAACCGATTTATGAAAGGCGCCTAACTTTCTGACCTGAATCAGTTGTAGGGTGGGTGGAGTGTAACGTAACCCACCGTTTACGGAAATTCGGTGGT
>JAOZRC010000816.1 GCA_029940345.1 Desulfobacterales bacterium | reverse complement strand
GTTCCTCAACCCAACCTACGACTACATTTATTGTCCCAGCTTATGTTGGTAGCCTATATTTGCCTACCAATCCGGCCATTAATACGGCAAGATAGAATTGCCCAATCGCTGCTTCAAAGACCGACATCATCTGGGCCGTGTGCGTGAGTGGTGTGATAGCACCATAGCCCAGTGTGGTTAACGTTACAAAACTGTAATAAGAATAATCTGAAAAAGTGATTTCGTTTACTATTTAACATGTTCTATAAACATGCTGTCCCTAATGGGACAAAGTATAACCTTGCAACTATACTTGGAAACCATCGGCAATCAGACGTCTGGCCTGCCCGACAAGATAGAGCGGCAGAGAAATAAGCATGAAAGGGGCTTTGTCTTTGCCTGCTATACTTGTTTTTTGTCGGGAACAAGATGGCGGCATGGCATTGAACCTGAGCGCGACCGGGGCTTTTTTCTCCGCCACAAAAACTTGCAGCGATTTCAAGGTGCCGGTCTTGCCGGCCTTTACTTCAACCGGCACAACCTTGTCTTCGTATGCGACCATGTAATCCACTTCGGCACTGGAACTTTTCTGTTCCCGGTTCCAATAAAAGAGCTGCGGTTTTTCATAACCAGGCCCGTCATATAAAAGATGCTGGCCAATAAATTGTTCAGCCAGTGCACCTTATTTAGATTTCACATAATTGTGGGAAACCGTATGGTTTTTAAACTCCTAGGCGAATTTCAGCATTTGTCACATAAATTCATCAACTTTCTCAATTTGACGTATGGCCTGATATGAGCTGAAACAGCGTGTGCTTTTCTGCTCGGGGAGGAACTTGACAATAATTATCTTAAAGCCTCTACTAGTTCTTAGTCTTTGGCTACGATATCTAAAATGATAGACGTAATTTGAGGGTAACCGTTCACTCCCCACCCGAACTCGTTTCCACGCTCCGGCGTGGGAACGTACTGCGCTGCACGCTGTAACCTTAAATTAACACGGCTTTGACGAAAATAAGGCTCCCACGCCGGAGCGTGGGAACCAGAGGGGAATGTGAACGGTTACATTTGAGGAAAGACAGAACAATTATGGCTCCCAAAAAGGTCAAACGAAAATCAAAAATCGAAGAGATATGCTGTCGTAAGCGCAGCCAACTGCTGATGGCTGTCCTGCTGCCAGTAGTCGTTGTCGGAGGCTACTTCTGTCCCCGGCTTGGATTTATTGTATTGGGGTTAATCACTGTTTTCATGGTTATCGCCAGTAAACGCGGCCGGTTCTACTGTGGATGGCTCTGCCCGATGGGGGCTTTCCATGAACGGTTTTTGTCTTTGGTAAGTCTGAAAAAGCCCATTTTGCCGGTTTTTAAATCAAGCTGGTTTCGCTGGCTGCTGTTCACTTTAATGATGACCCTCATGTTTTCCAGACTTTTTATGGCTTGGGGAGACCCTTTGGCGGTTGGCAGTGTTTTTCGTATGATGTGGATTCTTTCTACGGGAATCGCCATAGGGCTTGGGTTGTATTTTATGCCAAGAACATGGTGTGCTGTCTGCCCTATGGGTTCATTTCAGGGAATAAGCAGTAAGAATACATACCTGCTGACTGTTGAAGACCGTTGTGTTCAATGCAAGAAGTGTCAGCGAGTCTGTCCGATATCATCTTATCCGGGGCTGTACAAACAAGAACAAGGCCCAGGTCAGGTTCCCAGCATTGAGTGCCTGCGCTGTTCAAATTGCGTTATGAATTGCCCGAAAGATGCGCTTTATTTCAAGTCAGAAGAAAATATGGTATGAATCAATCAGTCAATTGCCCAAGGCAACGATCGAAGGGTTGTGCCGAACTTGAACATTCGGTTTCTCTTCACATGCAAAGCATCCAGCATCCAGTTCAGGGTTTTATCTTGTCAGGCGAATATTCGTCAAATGTTTTTCTTGCTCTGAGGATATCGAAATTGCGATCCTCATTCCTGATTTTCAGAATGCCGTTCAGTTTCCCAGCCAGCCCGAGGTGATGCAGACATCTGCCGTTACCTCACCCGCACCGTGGATGGCCATGTTGTAAGGATTTTTCAACAGCAGATTCAACCACCTTAGATCGGAGATTTTGCCGTTAAGCTTCAATTTGTCCTTTCCGGTTTTCAAAAGGGCTGCTGCTTCCTTGCCCTTTAACACCGCCAGCAGTTGCCTGATGTCAGCATTTTTCGGGATGTCTTCGGGAAGATTCAGTTTCAGCATACCCTTTTCAACAGCTAGCAACGCATGCCAGGTATCTGTTTTTTTCTGTTGCCGGTTTGACAGCCTGGCATGGTTTAACCGGATATAGGTGCCGGCGATATCAATGCTTGCCAACGAAATTGTTGGGCTGACGGCCTTGACTGCCATGTCGAGATTTGTGGTAAAGCGGTAATTTTTGAGACCTGCATCGGCATCTTCCGCTGCCAATTTCATATAGATATCAAACCCCGTGTTGGAAACCTCCGCTTTGCCCAGCAGCTCGCCCTGTCCACCGTGGAGTTTAAAGGCCCATCTGTCCGGCAGAAAGCGTTGATAGAGCCGCAGATCGGGCACTTTCACAGAAGGAATGGTAACGGCGAGATAGCGCGCTTTGGGCGTTTTGCTGTCCATGGGAACAAGGACGACAGCACCCCTGCCATTAACTGACAGCCCCTCACC
>JAOZRC010000144.1 GCA_029940345.1 Desulfobacterales bacterium | reverse complement strand
TTCCTCAACCCAACCTACGACTACATTTAGTGTCCCAGCTTATGTTGGTAGCCGTTTGCAGTTTCAATATTCTAAAGTTAAGGAATAACTTTGAACTTTACACGGCATCCATCATTTAGGAATGGAGACAAAATAACTTACTTATTTTCAGAAGAGGAGTGCAAAACACAGTTTGCGTCACAGCATCGCAAACTGAAATTTGCACTCCGGAATGAGGAAGTTATTTCGTCCTCCTTTATGACAACTTAATAAAATATTGAACGATTAGCCATTCGCTTGAAATGGAACACCTTTTAATGGAGTGAATATGCGTACAACACAAATTGAAGATGTGCTATACCGGTGGAAACATCAGACTGACAAATATCAACCCGTTATTACGATTTCATCGGAAGCCGGCAGCGGAGGGCGGGTCATTGCCAAACAACTGAACGAAACCCTCGGATCAGACCTGTTTGACCGTCTGCTAATCAACACCATTGCGGAAAGCGCTGATGTGAACGCCAAAGTAGTTGAAAGTGTTGAAAAATCTCGTCTGACCGGCATTGAAAAATTTGTTGATATGTTGATGCATAATGAATACCTGGAGCCGGGCGACTATTTACACCATTTAGCGCCAATTGTAACTGTTATTGCTGAACACGGACGCGCTGTCATTGTCGGCAGAGGGGCAAACTTTATCATCCCCAAAGAAAAAAAAATAAGTGTCCGCATCATTGCTTCAATGGAAAAACGTATTCTTAATGTGACAAATTGGTTTGATGTTTCTGCTGATGAAGCCAAACAACGTATTTCGAACCGTGAAAACAGACGGGCGGCATTTGTGAAACGATCATTCAATGCCAATATCGCTGATTCTGTTAATTATGATCTTGTTATTAATGCTGATAATCTGAGTAACGCTAAAATAGTAAATTTTATTATCTTTGCGCTTTTGGGAGAAAAAACATCTGAAAGTCTATAACCGCTTATCGGTATCCTTCATTTTCCGCCAAAACAGAAAAACGGGTCAATTCGAAGGAGTGCTGAACCAAAGGTTTAGCATTTTGCGCTTGCCTATGCTAAACTTTTGGTTCAGCACTCCTTGGTAAAGTAAACTATTTTCGGCATCCTTCATATGAGGCTCAAAGTAGTTTACACTGTTTTAAATCTGAATCACAGATTATGATTGATTATGCGGATTAAGAAATCCCCTTAATCAGGCAACCACAAGGGATTGCCTGATATTGCAAATTGTAAACTGGATAATGAAGGATGCCAGAAATCCTTTGAAACCCGTGATAACAAGGTTTAAAATATATCGTAAGATCTAAATCAGATAAAGGAAAAATTATTATGAAAAAATTGGCAACCGAAAACCGCCTGATTTCAAATCGAAGCATGATTGTTGGCGCAAGCTTGGCTATACTTATTTTTTCTATATGGGGTTGTATGACGACATCTAAGCAATTGAAGTTAAAAGACACAGCGCTCGCTTTTCCCGCGGATTCTATTATCAATCTTCAAAACCGCCAACCCCTCTCTTTTGAAGAGTTGAGCGATGCCTTAGAAAAAACTCGCACTATTTATATCGGTGAGAATCATAATGAACCGTCTCATCATCAGATTCAACTTAAAATAATCAAAATGTTGTTTAAACGCTATCCTGATCTGGTTGTCGGCATGGAGATGTTTGCATCTTCGTATCAACCCATATTAAATCGATGGTCGGCCGGAGAGTTAGAACAGGACCTTTTTTTGCAAAAAACCCATTGGTATGCCAACTGGCGTTACCACTATTCTTTATACAGTGACATCCTTGATTTTATCAAGGAAAACCATATCCGTCTGATCGGTTTAAACATCCCGTTTCATCTACCTCCGAAAATATCCATCGGCGGCACAGACAGCTTGTCCCCGGAAGAAAAAAAGCATTTGCCTCTGCATATCGACACCACCGACTCCGATCATCGCGCCTATGTTGAAAAAATATTTAAGCATCATCGCATTCCCGGTCGTAATAATTTTGAATGTTTCTACGCCGCTCAATGTGTTTGGGAAGATACCATGGCCGAAGCCATCGAAAAACATCAGGGTGATCATCCGATGATTGTTTTGATTGGCAATGGCCATATTATCCATAAATTCGGCGTTCCCAACCGGGCGCACCATCGCACCCAAGCACCCTTTAAAACTGTCTATCTGGCTCCGGCCGGTGCGGAGATAGAGCCATCAGTAGCCGATTTTGTTTGGGTGACGCCGCCCCAAACCCACCGCAAACATCATTTTATGAAATAAGGATATGGCCTCTGAACTGACTTGCCACAAGCTGGCTGACAGGATCAAATCAATATTGATGCATGGCGTGATTGCGGATAAAGACATGAAAAAGTACATCGCTTCCGTTTTTTCCGATCCTGATCCGGCGGAATTGCAAAACATTTTGCACGATAAGGCCGATAGTGACAGCGATTCATTGATTGATCTTATTTTTACACCGGATGAAACAGTTCAGTGCCAATTGGAAACGTTGATTGAAACGGAACCATTCAATTTTAGGGATGAAGAATGCATCTGCCAGCGAATTGAGATGCAGGTGCCGGAATCCTATTTAATCATGCCTGGCGATGGGGTGAAAATAACCCTGTCGCTGACACCTGGTATCATCACCGCATTTGTATCCCGCCTCAAATTAACTCAAAGGCTTCCTTTGAAACTTCGCACTGTTATCAATCAACAGTCAGACCAAGAAACGGCGCTGCGAATTAAAGTCAAACTGCGCAATTCCGGAATGAAATTCACCTCTGCAAGCATTGATTTCTTATGCGCTTTTTTTAAAGCGCTGTCACAAAGTAAACGGTTTCCGGACTATTTGGATTTTGTGATTCCTTTTGTAGAAAGCCTGCCTGCAAATACAACCATCCGTATGGCATTGCAAAATCAGCGCAATCAGTGTCAGAATCACATTGATTTGGCGAATCGGTTTGAAATATTGTTAAAGCAAAGTAATATGGAGACCTTAATGCTTCAAGGAATCAGGACACCGTATATCTCCAAAGCGGAAACATTGGCAAAAATTGCCGTGATTGATGATATTTATTATGCAATCATGGCGAGAACGGAGTATAATACTCACAATTAATAACCATGGATAATACTACTATGCTGAAATTTAAGTTGTTTGCAATGATGTTAGGCCTGATGATCGGACTGTATCCCCTGTCGGCTCTGGGCGCCGACACAACGCTATCCTCATCCAAAGTCAATCCGGTCTTGACCCAGGTGCTGAAAAAACTTGAAATCCGTTACAAACCGGTGGGTTTCACAGCACGTTTTACCCAGGAGTCGACCGTTAAGGCGTTGGAAATTACCGATTCCGCCAGCGGACGGATTACGGTTAAAAGGCCGGACAAAATGCGCTGGACCTATGAAAAACCTGAAAATCAGATTATCATTACGGATGGCCAAACACTGTGGGCCTATCGGCCGGAAGAACACCAGGTGATGATTGGCAAGTCGCCGGCTCTTTTAGGGGACGGTAAAGGAGCCAGTTTTTTGACTGATATTGATCAGATCAAGAAAAAATTTAACGTTACACTGGAAGAACGCACCGCTGAATATTATAGATTAAAACTTATCCCTTTAAGGAAAACCCCGGAACTTGCTGTTATCTATATTCTGATATCCGCCAAAACGTCAGACCTTACCGAGATCATCACTTATAATGCTTATGAGGATGAAACGCTGATAAAATTTACCGATATTGAGTTTAAACAGCATCTTGATGGTGCTTTATTTACGTTTGATATTCCTGCTGGTATTGATGTTGTGCGATTTGATGACCAGTAATCATGATTTGGAGAGAACCACGAATGAACTCGAATGAACTCGAATTGATTTACAAGGAGGAGGTCTTTCAAATTGTTGGTTGCGCTATGAAAGTACTGAATACTCTTGGACATGGATTGCTTGAGAAGCCCTATGAAAACGCGTTGGCAGTTGAGTTCGGTTTAAGAGCTATCCCTTTTCGCCAGCAACCTCGTTACCCAGTGAGCTATAAGACTATAAAAGTCGGTGAATATATCCCTGACTTAATAGCTTTTGACAAAATTGTTGTTGATGCAAAAACCATTGATCGGATATCTAACAACGAGAAAGGGCAAATCCTGAACTATCTGAAAATAACCAGATTGAAAGTAGGTCTTATATTGAATTTTAAGCACGCCAAACTCGAATGGAAGCGAATGGTTTTATAGAAAATATTGGTGTCAATTGGTGTCCATTCGTGGTTCTATAAGAAAGGAGAAAATATGAAATTCATAGATCAAATGGATATAAATGGTCAAAAATTGCTCGTGCGCGTCGATTATAACGTACCGCTCAAAGAGGGCGTCATACAGGATGCCCATCGAATCAGAGCCAGTCTTGCCACCCTCAATTATGCCTTGGAGCGTGGTGCCGCCCTGATTATTTGCTCGCATCTGGGGCGGCCAACCACCAGGCATGAACCCGAATTTTCACTTCTACCCACGGCTGTTCGACTGGCAGAGCTTTTAGGCCGGAAGGTTAAAATGGCGCCGGACTGTGTTGGCTCGGAGGTGACAGGAATGGTTCAGGCGCTCAAACCCGGACAAGTGTTGATGTTGGAAAACCTGCGCTACCATGCCGGCGAAAAGAGGAACGATCACGAATTCAGCAAGCAACTGGGCGCTTTGGCTGATATTTATGTGAACGACGCTTTTGCAGTGGCTCATCGGGCGCATGCTTCAGTTGTGGGTGTTGTGGAATATGCACCTGCCAGTTGCGGAGGTTTTCTTTTAAAAAAAGAGTGGGAATACCTTGGCCAAGTCCTGACCGATCCGCAGCATCCTTACGTCGTTATTTCCGGTGGTGCCAAAATGTCCACTAAAATAGATGTTTTAAACGCCCTCCTGGATAAAACGGATGATATCATTATCGGTGGCGCCATGGCAAATACGTTTCTGTTGGCTCGCGGTTACCAGGTCGGCCAGTCATTGGTGGAAAAACTGCGTGTGCGCGATGCCGTGGAATTGCTTGAAAAAGCATCTGGGAAAGGCAAGAAAATTCATTTGCCCGTGGATTTGACCTTTGGACAAGGGATTCACAGCCTGACCGCCTTGGGCGTTTGCCGTTCAGATGTGATTCCTCAAGACAGTATGGTTCTGGACATCGGCCCGGAAACGATCACACAATTTAAGACCGTTCTTGCCAAGGCCAAAACAGTGTTGTGGAACGGCCCCATGGGCGCATTTGAAAATCCTGCTTTTGCACGGGGTTCCCGGGAACTGGCCCAAATTGTCGCCGGTCTTGACGATGTGCTTACCATTGTTGGCGGCGGCGACACCAATGTTGTGATCAAATCGGAAAATCTTTCCGATCAATTTAGTTTTATTTCAACTGGCGGCGGTTCTTTCATGGCCTTTATGGAAGGCAAGGAACTGCCCGCTTTCAAAGCCTTAAAGGAGAGTGCGAAACGATGAAAAAACTAATGGCAGCCAATTGGAAAATGTATAAAACGGTAGAACAGGCGGCAACTACCGCCAAAGAACTTGCAACTTTGCTGGCAGATAATTTATCCGGAGACCGTGAGGTGCTGATTTTTCCACCCTTCACAGCAATCGCCGCAGTTGCAGGTGCATTCAAGGACAAGGCCGCTTTTTTCGTGGGCGGTCAGAATCTGCACCCCGCGGATGAAGGCGCGTTTACCGGTGAAATCGCACCGGCCATGTTGCTTGATTTGGGATGTCTGTGGGCCCTGGCCGGGCATTCGGAGCGGCGTCACATTTTCGGTGAAACCGATGAGCAGGTGGGTGCTAAAATGGCCTTTGGCCTTGAAAAAGGGCTAAAGATGATTCTTTGCATCGGTGAAAAGATTGAAGAACGCCGTGCCGGTAACGTTGAAACCGTACTCGCGCGTCAATTGGAACAAGGTCTGGCCGGTGTGGATAAAGCGATTGCGCCGGAACGGTTGTCCGTGGCTTATGAACCGGTGTGGGCAATCGGCACCGGCGAAATTGCCGGGCCTGATGAAATAAAGCACGCCCATTCTTTTACACGTCATAAATTGAACGATTTTTTCGGAGCAAATGCGGATGAAATTCCGATTCTTTACGGCGGTAGCGTCAAACCCGATTCAGCGCCTGCGATCATGGCATTGGATAATGTGGATGGTGTTTTGGTGGGCGGCGCCAGCCTCAAAGCCGACAGTTTTAGCCGGATTGTCGTTGCTTGATTTTTTTCTGGCTACCGCCTTAAAGCGGGACACTTTGGGTGCCATGACGCAGCAATGCCGCATGCTTGCAACTTTATGACGCACCTATATCACATGTAATATCTTGATTTCAAGATATATATTGTAATCATCCTTGCAAGTGCAATTGGATGCCGAAATAATGACAATTTTAATTGTCCCGCCTTGTGGCGGTAGCCTTACAAAGTGAACGCCGCCTGTGAACGATCTTTCAAATAACCCTGCGGTGATAATAAGCATAAATGACGTAACCGTTCATCTCCCTCTGAGCGGAACGACTTTTCGCTCTACATGATCGCAGCCGCATGTGAGTGTGTAGCGCGGGAAGCTGTCCCGCGTTTGTTTGCAAATAGGGGGAGTGAATGGTTACTGAATGACCATTGAATCTAAATTAAAAACAAGTGGCGGTGGAACATTTAGCGTTGAATTAATCCAAACCGTTTTATTAGTCGCTCTATTACCGGGTGTTTTTTATTTATGCAATTTTGTTTTTGCCAAAGCTCCTGCTTTTAATGAAGCCCAGGCATTGGCAATTTCGGGATTGATTTGCGCTTTAGCAGTTTTCGGCGTGCTTTCTTTGCTTATTCAAAGAAACATATCCAAATCAACGGCAGCGCTAATACTGTTTCTAAGTCTGGCTGCGGATATCGGATTAAACATAATCATCAGGGATATTGAAACTGCCCATTGCGGCGCAGTTTGGTTGCATTATTATGCCTTGATCAATCTGGCGCTGTTAGGAATCGCATGGAGCGCTGGCGTTTTGTTGTGCGGCGTCATTAAAAAAGCTTCATATCTTATCCCTCTTGTCGTCGCCGCCGGGATAGCAGACATCTGGTCGGTGGGCTGGGGCGTAACGAGCGAAATTGTCAAAAGCAAAACTGCTATGAATTACTTGCTTTTTTCATTTCCTGTTGTCGGAAAAGATATTCTTCCCCTCATCGGTGTAACCGATTTTGTTTTTGCCACACTGTTTTTAACGCTTGCCCACCGATTTAACATGCCGATTATAACAACTCAAATACTTTTAGCTGCCGCTTTTATTCTATCTATCACTGTTGCGGTTTGGTGCGGGATAGGCGTTCCGGTTTTACCTGTTATGGGTGTTTTTTTCATAATCGGAAATTACAAACACGTAAAGATATCAGAACCGAAAGAAATGAAAGATGCTGCTCTTGGAATTATGATTATTGTGACGGGGCTTGCTATTGCGACTTTAATAAAATAAAACGGAGCCATTAAATGATGAAATCCGTACAGATAGGAGAAACGACAAGGATTTTTGGCATCCTTCATATAGGGCTAGGGCTAAAAAATGCTAAACTGTAAGTTCAGCACTCCTTCGAACTGCAAACCGACAAATGAAGGATGCCCATTTATCGTTACTTTAATTGCCTGAATCAGAATTTGCAGGCCCGCTTTATGTTGGCAGCCAAATTGATTATCTGATTATTTCATTTTATTTTTATATCATGCAGTTGCCCTCTTTTCATCTCAACTGTAGACGTATGGCTGGCTTGAAGAACCTTTTTAAGATGGTTGAAGGCGACCCAGGGGTCAGCAGTGTCGGTGCAGATAAACAGATCAACGGCGGCATATTGATATTCCGGCCAGGTGTGCATCGTCAAATGGGATTCTGAAATCACCACCACTGCGCTCACGCCCTGGGGCTTAAAATTATGGGCACTGCTCGAAACAATTGTGGCGTTGATCAGTTCAGCCGCTTTGATCATTTCTGATTTGATTTGGTGGGAATCATTTAATATTTCACGGTCACATCCGTAAAATTCCACCAGAATATGGGTGCCTAAAGACTTCATTTAAAGATCACCTGTTGTGTGAAGCACATCTGTTCAAATCGGATCGCCGCGCAGTTCTCTTACATAAAGCATGTACAGTTTGGGATCCATGAGTGAGTTCACCGGCGCATCAATACGGTCGATATCGCGTCCGAAAACGGATGCGGTTTGCATGGTCTGATTATTCAGGTAGCGGGTTGCAACCTGAATGTCAAAATCACCGGGCGAAAGCTGCGTTGATGCACCGATATGAAACCCCCATATCCCGAAAGTGGGGATAGTCACCTGGTAACTGAAAACGGCAAACGTCGCTTCTTCGATTGTCCGGGCAATACTCCAATAAGTGTTTCGCGTATAAAAAGGCGATGCACTCTGGGAGACCAGCATTCCGTGGGGTTTCATCCGCATTTTGATAATTTTGTAAAATTCACGGGAGTAAAGTTTATTTAGCGCTTCATTATGGGGGTCCGGCAGATCAATAATCACCTTATCGTACAAAATCCCCTTTTGGTTCATAAAGGTAAACGCATCCTGGTTGAATATTTCCAGCTTGGGGTGGGTTAAGCTACCCTGGTTAAGTTTGGCAATCCCCGGAAAACGGCTGCAAAAGCCCGTGATGGCAGGATCAATATCAACGAGATGAATCCGCTTTACATCCGCATACTTGAGTACTTCGCGCGCGGCCAAACCGTCACCGCCGCCCAATATCAGGATCGTATCACGAGGGCCCGGAACCGACATCACGGGGTGCACCAGGGCTTCATGATAGCGATATTCATCCCGGTCACAAAATTGAACATGCCCATCGAGATAAAGACGTTTTTCACCGTCAACATACGATTTTGTATAAACAATGCGTTGATAGGGCGTTTGTTGTTTGAAAATCACCTGATCAAAGTAAAGATTATTTTCGGCAAAACTGGTTAAACGCGTCCCCATAATTGTCAGGATAATTAACACTCCCAGCAGAGATACGGATACGGTTGCCATCAGACGAGGACGTTGCAGATGCACACGGAAAAAATGGATGTTGATTATGGCCACCCCCATATTAATCAGTCCGATGGCAAATGATGAGCGCACCAAACCCAATTGCGGCAATAGAAACAAGGGGAATATCACCGCGCCGATGAGCGCGCCGACATAATCCAGAGACATCACATCTGCGATAGAATGGCGAATGCTCTCTTTATGGGTTAAAATGCGGGTTAAAAGCGGAAGTTCCAGACCAACCAGTGTGCCGATAATAAGGATCAGCGCATACATCACTATTGTATAAAGGGCGGTTATAAGCGGAAATGCCATGAAAAGCAGTAAGCTGCTTAAACCGCCGATAACGGCAAGTACGACTTCGATAAAGACAAAATTACTGATCAGATTGCGGATAATCCCTTTTGAAAGAAATGAGCCAACACCCATTGCAAACATAAAAAGGCCGATTGTCATCGAGAATTGATAGACGCTGTTGCCTATCAAATAGCTTGAAACCGTTCCGATAATGAGTTGATAGGTGATGGCGCACAATGCCACAATCAAAATTGAAAGCAAAAGGATAAACAACTGTTTGCGGTTTAATTGCTGATAATTATCTAAATCTTTTTTTATTTCGTTAGCGTTATTCATATCAGAGATATAGCTTGAAAATAGTTTACCCTTTTTAGTCTATTCAAACAAATTAATTCACCGCAAAGACGCAAATGTATAAATATTTCAGCGCTTCGTGAAAAATAAATGTAACCTATAATTACCTCATCAGTCATAAGTTCTCGTAACATCCTGAAATCATTGGTATTTTAAAAACGAGCGTAAAAATTCTAAATCCAATGAATTCAGTAGGTTAGCAAAATTTGCTTTCTAAATGGCAAAGAACTTATGACTGTCGAGTTATTACTTCTACTTTGGTAATTTAAATTTTGACTGCCATTTTTTACACCTGCAATAGCCAGAACCATAAAAAATTGGCAAAATGTAGGGTGGGTGGAGCCT
>JAOZRC010000143.1 GCA_029940345.1 Desulfobacterales bacterium | reverse complement strand
TAGGGGCAATCCCTTGTGGTTGCCTGATATTGCAAATTGTAAACTGGGCAATGAAAAGGTGCCCTTGATTTTTGCGTAACAACGTTGGCATCTTTCGATTTCACACCACACTCCTGACACCTAAAAACAATAAATATGCCAAACTTTTTCAGAAGATATTGACAAAATGCAAAAGAATAAATAACTATGTATGATTTTACTTTGATAAATTTGATTTGTCATAAAAATAAACCAAAGGAACATTAAATGCTTGATCTGATGCGTAAAAAGGCGGGTAGCTTTTTAATAAAGCTGATATTAGGGGCCATTGTGATTGTTTTCGTTTTTTGGGGTGTGGGGAGTTACAGTGAAAAACGCCGGTTACGGGTCGCTATTGTGAATGGCGAGGCTATCAGTATCATGGAATACAACGAGGCCTATAATCAGATTATGGAACGGCTGAAGCAGCAGTTCGGCAACAACCTGAATGATGATCTGTTAAAAATGATGAATGTTAAACAACAGGCGCTTAATCAGATCATTGACCGGCGTATTTTGCTTAACGAAGCAGACCGGCTTAATTTCAATGCAGATCCCCAGGAATTGGCCGATACGATTCGTAACATACCCGCCTTTCAAGACAATGGCGTTTTCAACCAGCGTTTATACACACGCGTGTTATCGGCGAATCGTTTAACGCCCGAAGGGTTTGAACAGAGCCAAAAAAATGCGATGCTTATCAATAAACTGAGGTCCTTCATTACCGGGTTTGTAAAAATTTCTGATAGGGAAGTGCGTGAATGGTATCAATGGGACCAAGCAGCGGTTAAGATAAAATATCTTGTGTTTAAGCCGGACATGTATACGGATATCCAACCTTCTGACGAAGAGATTAAGACTTTTTTTGAAAAACATAAAAATGAATATAAAACGCAGCCCCGCAGAAAAGTCCGCTATCTTCATTTTACACCGGAGATGTACCGCGAGGAAGTGAAAATCGAAGATGAAGAACTCCAGGATTATTACGATACGCATCCGGAAGAATTCAAACAGCCCAAAACGGTTGAAGCGCGTCATATTTTGATTAAAGTAGCGACAGATGCGGATGCCGAAACGATTGCCAAGGCCAAAGCGAAAGCAGAGGCGGTTTTTAAAAAAGCCCAAGGCGATCAGGATTTTGCCGAACTCGCTAAAACAGAATCCGAAGGACCTACCAAAGATAAGGGCGGCTATTTGGGAACGTTTAAAAAAGATGCGATGGTAAAACCGTTTTCCGATAAAGCCTTTGCCATGCAAGCCGGAGAAATCAGCGAACCGGTGCAAACCCGTTTCGGATGGCATATTATCAAAGTGGAAAAGGTCAATGCGGCTTCCGTTCGCATTTACGAAACAGCCAAGAGTGAAATCCGGGGAAAACTGACGACCAGTCGCGCTAAGAATCTGGCTTATGACGCCGCGGAAGCGATTTATGAAGCCGCATACGATGGCGAAGACATTGCCAACACTGCCAAAGCGGCTAATCTCGAAGTTAAAACCACCGAACTCTTCTCCCCCAATACACCTCCGCAAGATGTTAAAAACGGCGCCCAGTTCGCCGCTGCGGCATTCAAATTAGAATTGATGGATATCAGTGATCTTCAGGATTTTGGTGATGGCTATCACATCTCACAAGTGATCGAAAACGTCCCGGGACAGATTCCCGAATTAAATGATGTGATTGATAAAGTCAAAACCAGTTTAATCAAAGAGATGCAGGACAAGAAAGCGGCTGAAAACGCTCGTGCGTTTCTAAAAAAACTGGAAGAAGGTTCGGACATTGAAGCCGAGAGCCAAAAACTTGACTTGCCGCTGACTGCCACCGAGTTTTTCAAACGCAGTGATACGCCCCAGGGAATCGATCGCGCGCTCATTGCCGCCGCTTTTAAATTGTCTGATGCCAAAAAGTGGCCAGATGAAGCGATCAAAGGCGGGCAAGGCTATTATATCCCTTTGTTTGTGGGGCGGCAGGCTCCTGAAATGAAGGAATTTGAAAAGGAAGAGGAAAAAATCCAAAAGCAGTTGCGTTCGCAGAAACAATCAAAAATTTTCGGTAGTTACCTGGCGGAACTTAAAAAGAACTCTGAAATCATGATTGAACCGGACTACGCTGAATAAAGTCATAAAGGAATTCTCATGCCCCAAAAAAAATATGTAAGTAAAAAATGTCATCAGTGTTTAACTTATATGAAGTTAGATGACGACAAATGTCAGAGTTGCGGTGCCAAAGTCGGTCCGGTAGATGAATTTGGCATCGGTAAAAAGTATACCAACCATTGGTCCTACCTTTCGGCTGTCATTGCTGTAGGCGCATGCGGCTACTATATGTGGTGGGCTTTTTTTAAGCCATAATATAACAAATTACAAAAAACAAATGACAATAACAAAGCTTCAAACAACCTGCGTATCAATTCATTAGCAGTTTTGGATATTGTATTTTGGAATTTGAGATTTCTTTTGGATAAGGAGGATTCTTCTGGAAGTACTAAACCGAATATGGAAATTTTTTGTATCAGTAAGACTTACCATTGTCCTGCTGCTGTCTCTTGCGGTTACATCTATCATCGGCACTGTCATTCCGCAAAACGAAAATCCGGCCGCTTATGTAAAACAATACGGTGAAGTTTTTTATAAACTTTTCGATCGTCTTGGCATATTTGACATGTACCATTCCTGGTGGTTTCAGATTCTGTTAGTTATGCTGACGGTGAATATTACCGTGTGTTCAATTCAAAGCCTTTCCAAAACCTGGAAAATCATCTTTCCTGCTCAACCGTCATTCAGACTTAAAAGATTTCAAAAGAGCGTAAATCGGGAGGAATTTGTAAATGAAGGCGCATTAGAGCAATTGCGGAAAGAATATGAACTGTTTTTGAATCAACAGGTGGGCCCAAGCATCGTTGAACGCACTAAAAAGGGATTTTGTGTTTTCGCCGAAAAATTGCGCTGGACTCGGCTGGGTGTTTACACCGTCCATCTGAGCGTCCTTTTATTATTGATCGGTGGTTTGATCGGATCGCTCTTCGGTTTTGACGGCTCTGTAAACATTGCCGAAGGAGAAAGCGCCAATAAAATTTGGATACGCAACAGCCATGTAAAGTACGAGCTTCCGTTCGCTATTCGATGCGACGACTTTGATGTTACCTTTTACGACACGGGCGCGCCCAAGGAGTTTCGTTCCACATTAACCCTGCTGGATCAGGGCAAAGAAGTCCTCACCGAAAATATTATTGTGAATGACCCGTTACGTTACAAGGGAATCAATATCTTTCAATCCAGTTACGGCCAACTGCCGCCCGAAGCGCCCAAGATTGATCCTGACCTGGAGGTCAGTTTGAATCTATTAAGCCGGGAGTCGGGGATGCAATATCAGCTAAAAGCCAAGATAGGACAGGTTTTGGAATTGCCCGAAGGAAAAGGTGGATTTATCCTTAAAGAGTTCCAACCGGCTTTGGAGTTTGGGAATATGAAGTTAGGCGAGACCTTTATCGGAATGTTGACGCCTTCCCAGGGCGAACCGACTAAAATAATGCTTCCCGTAAAATATGCGCGTTTTGACACGATGCGCAAAGGTGCGTTAGTCATCTCAATCATCAATGATGCGAAGGATTTTCACGCCGGTCATGATCATAAAGTGCGCTACTACACTGGGCTTCAAGTCAATCACGATCCCGGCGTCCGGATTGTTTACGCGGGTTTTATAATTATGATTATCGGGTGTTACATCACCTTTTTCATATCTCATCAACAGGTTTGTATTGAAGTTATCAAGACTGGAAAAAGAAACAGGGTGATTGTATCCGGTATCACCAATAAAAATAAGCTGGGTATGCAAACAAGGATTGAGAAACTGACCCAAAGACTCAAACGCGTCTCTAAACAGGAGGAATCATGAATAGCTCCCTATTATTATCAATTGTTACCTTTATATACTGTTTAGCGTCTTTTTTGTATATCGCCACCTGGGTGTTTAAGAAAACGGCTCCGGCTGTAGCAGCCACATGGGTCGCAATTATCGCCCTTGTTGGCAATGTCGCCGGTATTGGGATGCGCTGGTATGAATCCTACCAAATCGGTTACGGACACGTCCCGCTTTCCAATTTATATGAATCGCTGGTGTTTTTCGCGGCAACCATAGTGATTATCTATCTGGTTGTGGAATATAGTTATAAAAATCGAACCTTTGGAGCGTTTGTAATGCCGATCGCTTTTTTGTGCATGGCTTACGCTTCATTCGGTACGATGAACAAAATTCAACCGCTAATTCCCGCTTTGAAGAGCAACTGGTTAATCGCGCATGTGATCACCTGTTTTTTCGGTTATGCGGCGTTTGCCATTTCATTTGGCGTAAGTCTGATCTTTTTACTTAAAGATCGCTCTCAGGATAGCGATGAAGGTGCCGCGCGCTCACTTTTGCCATCTGTTACGGTGCTTGAAGAGCTGACCCACCAGATGGTTACGTTTGGCTTTCTTTTTTTGACCATCGGGATCATTACCGGCGCTGTGTGGGCCAATTCGGCTTGGGGCAGTTATTGGACGTGGGACCCCAAGGAGACCTGGTCATTAATCACTTGGTTTGTTTATGCCACGCTGCTGCATGCCCGTTTTGCCAGGGGCTGGGGCGGCAGACGGATCGCCTATCTGTCAATCATCGGGTTTATGGCGGTTCTTTTTACCTATTTCGGCGTGAACTACCTTCCTGGGCTACATAGCTACGGATCCGCTTGAACAGGAAAATGTAGGGTGGATGTAGCAAAGCAAGCTGAATCATATTGGCCACCTTTTATCAGTATTTGGTGGGTTCCGCTTCGCTACACCCACCCTACTTCCCAAATTAGACCTTGAAATAACTGCTTTATGTCTCTTTCCGCAAATGTGATCACATTCGTTATCCTCTTCACCATGTTTGCCGATTTACTGGTGCATGGCATTGCGGATGCGTTAAATCTGAAAATGATCCGTAATGAACTTCCCCTGGCCTTTAAAGGCTTGTATGGCGCTCGGCGCTATCGACGATCACAGGAATATCTAAAGGTTAACACCCGTTTTAAATGGATCATTTCCATTTATAGCTTGATCATTATCCTGTTATTCTGGTTCAGCCGCGGATTTCCGGTTTTGGACCATTGGGTGCGTTCATTTCAACAGGGGCCGGTCATAAGCGGTCTGATTTTCATGGGTGTTTTGCTTCTGGGAAAGACCGTTTTGGAACTCCCTTTTGACATTTATGACACATTTGTTATCGAAACCCGGTTCGGTTTCAATAAGACCACATGGAAGACGTATATGTCCGATGCGGTCAAAGGGCTTGGCCTGGCCCTTGTCATCGGCGGACCAGTTTTGGCCGCCGTATTGGCCTTTTTCGAATATGCCGGTGAAAATGCCTGGTTCTGGTGTTGGATAGCTGTCACCCTGTTTTCCCTGGTAATGCAGTATGTCGCTCCCACCTGGATTATGCCGCTTTTCAACAAATTTGAGCCCCTTGAAAAAGGCGCGCTTAAAGACGCCATTATTTCTTATGCGCAATCAATTGATTTTCCGCTGGAAAACGTTTTTACAATGGATGGCTCCAAACGATCTGCCAAGAGTAACGCTTTTTTCACCGGATTTGGAAAACATAAACGGATCGTGCTGTTTGACACGCTGATCGAACAGCATACGGTCGCCGAACTGGTAGCTGTGCTTGCGCATGAAATGGGGCATTATAAGAAAAAGCATATTCAATTCACCCTGATCCTGGGTATTTTGCAGATGGGCGTCATGTTTTGGCTTTTGGCGCAGTTTATTAATTTTCAGGGACTTTTTAGCGCTTTTTATATAGATGAAAAATCCGTGTATGCCGGGTTGATCTTTTTCGGAATGCTGTATTCCGCCTTGGATTTTATTTTGGGTTTCTTCCTTCAAATGCTGTCACGCAAAAATGAGTTTCAGGCGGATCAGTTTGCCGCCCAAACTACTGGGGATGCGGGCTCTTTGGCGGAAGCTTTAAAAAAACTGTCGGTACACAACCTGTCAAATTTGCAGCCGCATCCGTTTTATGTGTGCCTGAATTATTCCCATCCGCCGGTTTTGGAACGTCTGAAAGCGTTGAAATAATCACAAATGATCCGATTGCCGAAGTTTTCTTGACATTAAGATGATAACCAAGTAAAAAACTAATTTTTTTAAATATCAATTTTAGATACAATAATGATTGCAAGGAGGAGGAGAATGAAGCGATTCGTAACGATTATTATTTCAGCAGTAGTGTTATCAGGTTTCGGAGCGGTATGGGGTGTGGCAGATGAAAATGAACAATTATGCGTTCCATTTCTACTTACCATTGAAGCCTTGGATGGTGTTGAAGCTAAAAGAGCGCCTGTAGATTTTTCCCATTCGCAACATTATTCCTTCAATTGTCGGGACTGCCATCATCAGTGGACCGGAACCACCGAAGATTTGAGTTGCAAAACATCAGGTTGCCACGACCTCGCCAAAACGCCTAAAAATGCGGATGACACTGAAAAAGCCAGATACTATAAAAACGCCTATCATAAACGCTGCATCGGTTGCCATAAATTTATTAAATCCGAAAATAAGAAACTGGCGGCTGTTGATCTGTTGACGGATAAGAAACAACTGGCGCCTACCGGACCGACCAGTTGTGTTAAATGCCATCCTAAAGATGAGTAATGCGCCTATACATTTAGCATTATTTTAATTGTCTGAATCAGAATTTGCAGGATTATTGATCCAACTTTAGAATGGGCAGAATTTTGTTTATTCTTTAATTCTGTAAATTCTGATTCAGACAGTTTTTTCGGCATCCCCCATTTGTCAGTTTACACTTTGTCCCGTTAGGGACATAATATCTATAGAAAAATGCTTGCTAATACAATAAGTCCCGTAGGGACGATATAGAAAAAGTGTAAACTACTTTCAGGCTATTTTGAAGGATGCCTTTTTTTCTTTAAAAAGGTTCAGATAAATGAGCTTCTATAATATCGGTGAACTTACAACCCAACAACCCAATGAAGGCGTTGAGTTGAGGATCATCACCGGCACAAAAATGTCAATGGCGTTTTTTCGTTTAAAACCCGGAACGGCAATTCCCGAACATACCCATCCGCATGAACAGATGGGCACCGTTCTGTAAGGTGCTATTGAAATGACGATCGGCAATGAAAAACAGTTTTCACCAAAGGCGCTGCGTATCATATCCCATCGGATATGCCTCATAGCGGTCGATGCCTGGATCAACCGGCGCATGTGTTGGAAATGCTCCCCGCCTCGTGTGGATTTGATTCCTAAATAGGAGCTTCTTCATATCGTGTTATAGGCATCCTTTATTTGCCGGTTTAGACTTTTTGTATTCACTACCCACCGGATTGCTCCTTATATTTTTTAAAAGCGATATCACATTAATCCAGATTGCTGAAAACGCAAAATCATTTACAGGTAGATAAAATGCCGATTTTTGAATTCAGATGTTTAAAATGTAATGAATTATTTGAAATCCTGGTGATGAACCAGGAAGATAAAGCTGAGATGCGTTGCCCCAAATGTAACGCGGAAAGCTTTGAGCGTGTACTGAGCAATACATCATTTAATATGGGTGCGCCGTCAGGCGGCAATCAGACCTACTCCGGCCCCCAAAGCCACACCTGTTCAAGTGGAAGTTGTACAACTTACGATGTTCCCGGTCCCACACGTGACTAACGGTTGCCAAAAAAACTTTGACTATACAGCGCACTGTGACAAGGCGTAAAATGGCAGTGAGAATTATTGTAGTCGGTATTGGTAAGCCTTTTTTGGCTACCAACATAAGCTGGGACAATAAATGCAGTCGTAGGTTGGTAGCCTAAATACAGACAACGCCAACAACAAAAACACCGCAACAATAGAAGTTGTTTTACTTCTCAGTATGAATAACCCATCGCGCTTCATAAAAATCGGCGCAACAATCAGGCTGTAACGATTTTGACTGTTTCAGTTCCTGTAAAAATGTTTTTTCTGATTTTGTAAAAACGTTGAAATCGCCGATATAGTTATTTATTGATGACAGGTTCAGCGGAATGGTGCTGCCCAGAAGGATTATCACCGACTTGCCAAACGGAGGCATCACCTGCAATTCCATTTCATCGCCTTGGGTAAAATCGGGCATTCGGTGAAGCGCCCCTCCTTTGAAACGCTTTTGGGAGCGCTTTAAATTGGGTAAAAACTGAATGATGGAACTATCCGGTTCGATGTCAATGATACATCCATAGAAATCGCGATTGCCCTGGAAATCAAATACGATTTTCTCGCCGGCTTTATAATTATGCCTGTCGCTTTTGATCGTCGCTTTCAGCGGAAGGTGCGGGTCGGTCAATAGGGCGCTCTGTTTCTGTTTGGGGCCTGTAAATGTATAATCAACCTGGGCAATAATATCCATGCCCCCGTCTGGCTGCTTTTGGCTTGTAAGCACCTTGATCGTTCCATCGGTGGCTCCGTCCGATTTATATTGAAATTCGGACATGTCAGCAAAGGATTGTTGAATATAATTCGTACTGATATCAGAAATACGGCGCTTGGCGGTTTTCAGAGCCGCATGTTCATTTGTATCCTTAAAAGATGGGATCAACAAACGGCAAATCAGTGACCGCTTTTCCGAGAAAGAGAGTTCCGGTAAAATTTTGGGAGGGCTGTCACTTCCGTTGTTGCTTGTTTTTAATACAAAGCGGCCTTTAACTACGGCACCATTACCCGCCGCATCATATAGTTGAAGCGAATAAGTATAGGTTCCGGAAGTCTGATTTTGCGTATTTAACCTCTGCTAAACGCCTGTTTGATAAGTCGCGTTCGAAGCGAAAAATGGCGGGTTTACAAAAAATAAGTCTTCAACAGGCTCCTGACACCCTTTTGACAATTATAGCCTAACATACTGTTTTTACAACATATTTAAATGGACATCGAAATCAACCCTAACCTATTGGATTTACTGGTTTCACCATGTCCATTTTCCAAAAGGCTGTCAGGAGCCTGTTCAAGATATCAATATCATTTGGTTAAAATATGATATTGCATTTACAGTAAAGTACGACCTTTCCAATAATCCGGATTTCTCCTTAAAGGCATTACAGCAATGACTTCAATCAGATCATCCTTTGAACAATAAATCAAACCGTAGGGGAAACGAGGTACACGGCATTTTCTTATATCGCCTTCAACTTGACGATACATCAGCGGATTTCTTCGTATTCTGAATATTGTATCCTCGATCGCTTCAAAGAAGCACCTTTCAAGACCGATTTGCCTGCTTTTGTAAAACCGCATTATTTCGTCAAGTTCTTCTTCGGCTTCCGGATGAAAACAATATGGTCTCATAAATATTTTTCACCAATTTTTTTCAATACGGCATCACCCGGAATTAATTTTACTTTTCCACTGTCTATTGCTTGGCAGCGTCTGTTTATTTCATGCAAGCATTCTTTTGAAACGGTAAAATCTTCTTCGTAATCCAGACTTTCAAGAAGAATTTCTGCTAAATATGCTCTTGCGGGAGTCGGAAAGCAGAGAATTTTTTCGGTAATGTTCATAAGTTCGGAATTCATAAAACACCTCTTATACTTTCATCTGTGGCAACGCCTTTAAAATTTTAACCTGTGCGGTTGAGATTTTGCGATCTGTGCAATTGATTTTTCCGTAGGGTGGGCATCACCGGAAACCCTGCCATTGTGCCAATCTTTGTCGGCGATGCTCACCATTTCGATAAAACTGTGCAATTCATTCAGAGTCCCGTCAGGACGGCATATTGGTAGAATCATCAGGCTAATATCTGGTCAGAGTCCCATCGGGACGGCATATCAGTCACAGCATAACAGAATATGTGCAATCACTACAAATATGCCGTCCCGATGGGACTCTGACTGAATCAGAACATGATTGCACTACAAATATGCCGCTCTCACGGAGCTTTTTCAGCTCCTCATATGTAACCGTTCACTCCCCCCTAAGCGGAACGGCTTTCCGCTCTACATAATCGCGCCATGCGTGAGTTTGTAGCGC
>JAOZRC010000815.1 GCA_029940345.1 Desulfobacterales bacterium | reverse complement strand
CATTGCCCCTTTCCAGACTGTTTCAACATCTTTAATGATTGCAAATTGATTACTCTCCTCATTACACCATGTACCATTGATGATACATGCGCAATTGTATTTTCCCCAACCTTGCTGTTGTGCGTCAAACTTCGTGACCCCATTAAATCCAATCGCGTGAACGGATGATACATCATACGAAGCCATTGGTGAAAAACAGGCGGCGAGTACGCCTGCTTGTATTTCGGTCGCATCAAACCTTGGTGCAATCGACCACACATGGTATGGAAAATGATATCCTCTTATGATACATACAGGCAATTGAATCTGTCCTGCTTCATTACCAATCTTACTGTTTGCCTGAATATTATCATCTAAAATTGTTAACGTACCACAAGTGGCATAATTTCCACTGCCGGGGATATAATCTTTCAAAGATGGATCATCATTGATTAAGATATAATTGCCATCGGAGTCTTTCGGGTAAATATTATTAAAAAACCATGTCGCGGTCCCGTCTTCCGTGCCCGCGTCAAATATGAAACCGATGGTTGCGGTTTGATCCGTATATTCATATTTGAACTCATAGATCCCATTGGTTTCATAATTGCAGTTATCCGTACTATCTCCTTCCGTTGAACATTGGTTGTTCTGATCGTAGGCCATATCCGACTGGGAAAGAATACCCAGGTAATCCACGGTATATTCCGGTGTGCATCCACAAGACTCTTCGAAGCTGCTGGTGATATCCGGATTACATCCGATGGCAGATGCGAATCCGGTCGCACTATCACATGTCGGTAAATTCGATGAGCCCATTAGTACATTAGTGGATGATGATGTAGTAATGGGGTTTGAGATGGTCGCGCTTTCAGTTGAAACCACGTACGGTTCAATTGAATAGGTTCGAGATTTAAACTCTATTTGATCATTGGGTCTTAAACCGCTATCATTTTCATCAACAATGCTGATACGTATTCTGTTTATACCTTTTAAGCTGCTGTTTGCCACCACTTTTCCGTCTTTATTGTTTAGCAAGTTTATTCCATCTCTAATAAGACTTTCTGCCTGAATAAACTGATCAACCATCACATCTCTTTTATGCTCTTTATAGACATGGAATTCATATTTGTACTGATTTATGGTTTTCAAAGCTCTCAGCGATGTACTCTTGCCATTCAGGAAATCCGTCGTTGGTGAATACGGAGCGATAACATACCCGTCAGCCTCAAATTCAAGTTGGTAAGAATCATCAAGGACGCTAAGGCCGCCTTTATCGGTTTCATTAACGATAAGCAGCAATTTGCCATATGAAGGCTTGATTGTAATGTAATCTCTTAAATTATTTAATATATTAACACCGTTAACATCTTTGATGGCACTCAGATAGACAGGTGTATCAATCATCGTTCCATCATGAATAAATTGCAAAATATATTGCATTTGATTTGCGTCAATTGCTTTAAGAGATTTTTTCTTATTTGAAAGAAATCGTGAATCAACAGTGAATTTATATATCATTTTATCATCTGCATAAAGTGAGATCACATCACCTTCTTGAAGTGCTCCCAAATCACTTTCATTCCCCTCATCGGTTAGTCGAACTATTTGAGTATTCCCATTGTAAGCATGCGCCACTTTGATTCCTTCAGGCATAATATTTTCATATCTACGCATTATGCTTGCCACACGGACTTTAAACTTTGAAGAATTGGATGGAAATGATTCATCATTGATATTGATAGCGTTTTTAACACTAATGTAATAATGTGTATATTTATCAGATGAGGTTGAAGTGGAATTGCTTGAGCTACAAGCGCCTGATAACACCATTAGTGTAGTCATAAGTATTAACCCAAAGTTTTTCATTAAATCTCCTTTCAATAATCTGATGTACGCACGCGGAAGCGGAACATCCTTAAATATCTTTGCGAGAGTCGATCGTCCAGCAGACTCATCATTTGTCGGTGTGGAATACTTCTCTCACAGGATTCCTTTCAAAGGAATGGACAATAATTTCTTATACACCGAAAAGCCGGATAAAGTCACATATTTTTTGATATTGATCATCTCAAATGATGTTTTGAAATGCTTTATGCACTTCTGAGGCCAGTTCCACGATTCCGACCGGAATAGATATCACAACTGATTTATCGTAGCCGAATTGCTGTGATATCCTCATCGGGAGGGGACGAACTGATGGCTGGGAGGTGCATGGAGCTGACTGTTTTTTGGATGAAATTCGACTTGTGGTTACTCCAACATATATCAGGCGGCTACCGGGTTGACATACGGGCTCAATATCTCATTCGAGCATGATTGAATCTGCCATTTTGTTCATTGTCCAACGCCACTATATATTGTGGTCGAGACCCTTTCAGATTGTTAATCCAAAAGTCAAGGATACCTATATTAACCTTGAATTTTGTCCCACCCCGTATCCGTTCAAGACTACATCTCCCAGTTGTAACCAATTATTGATGTATCTGAATCTTCAAATCCTGGACCATTGTTCGTAATGGGAATGGACAGTTTGAGTATTCGCAACGATCGGATAATACTTTTGAAAACTGCCATAGTATATTCCTCGCCTTTTAAGAAGAACTGGAGAAATCACCCGGTCCTGACCCTCGGCCCACAACATAACTGCCATTATACCAACCGAAGCGAAAACTGTGATATCGTCAG
>JAOZRC010000142.1 GCA_029940345.1 Desulfobacterales bacterium | reverse complement strand
TAATTCGTTTTCTCTATTTACACAGTGCGTCTTATTTAATACGAAGATTTAAATATTAACCATTCAAATAAAATGCATTGAAAGCAAGGTTCAAATCATGGAAAGGAAAAGAATAAAATGAAATCGCAATACAACTTTGAAACATTATGTGTTCATGCGGGACAGGAACCGGATCCGACGACCACCTCCAGGGGCCTTCCGATTCACCGCACCTCTTCTTATGTGTTCAAAAGCACCGACCATGCAGCCAATTTGTTTGCATTAAAAGAGCCAGGCAACATTTATACCCGTTTGATGAATCCTACGCAGGATGTCCTTGAAAAGCGGATGGCGGCGCTGGAACAAGGCGCTGCCGCATTGGCACTGGCATCGGGAACCGCAGCCGTTTACTATGCTGTCATCAATGTTTGCGCCCAGGGCGATGAAATTGTTTCGGCCAACAATCTTTATGGCGGTACATACACCATGTTTGACGCCATCTTGCCGCAGTTCGGAATTAAAACCCGGTTTGTATCCGCCCATGATCCGAAAAATTTCGAAGCAGCTATCAACGCGCGTACACGGGCGCTGTTTATCGAAACAATCGGCAACCCGGCGTTGGATTTTACAGATATCAAAGCGATTGCCGCGGTTGCCCACAAGCATCACCTGCCGTTAATTGTCGATGGTACTTTCACCACCCCTTTCCTATTAAAAACGATCAACTTTGGCGCTGATATTGTAGTCAATTCGGTCACCAAATGGATTGGCGGCCATGGCACCGGCATTGGCGGCGTTGTAATTGACGCCGGCCGATTTGACTGGCAAGACACCAAATTCACCCTTTTTAATGAACCGGATACGAGCTACCACGGTCTGCGCTATGCCCATGATTTGGGGGAATTGAATCCGCTGGCTTATATTATGCGTATGCGTTTAGTGCCATTGCGCAACATGGGTGCCTGTATCGCACCGGATAACGCCTGGTTGTTTTTACAAGGCCTGGAAACCCTGCACCTGAGAATGGCGCGTCATTGTGAAAATGCCCTCGAAGTTGCCCGATACCTTAAAGAACATTCTCAGACGGCATGGGTGCGCTATCCCGGATTGCCGGATGATCCGGCTTATCCGCTATCCTGTCAATATTTGAAAAATGGGTTTGGCGGTATGGTGGTGTTTGGCATCAAAGGCGGCCTTAACGCAGGCAAGCGGTTTATCGAAAGTCTGAATCTGTTTTCGCATCTTGCCAACGTAGGTGACGCCAAAAGCCTGGCGCTGCATCCGTCCAGCACCTCCCATTCCCAATTAAGCGTTGAACAACAGGAAGAAAGCGGCCTAACGCCGGATTTAATCCGGCTTTCGGTGGGCATTGAGCATATTGATGATATCATCAATGATTTGGAAAATGCATTTGCCAGTGTTTGGGAATAGGGACGAAATAAATTCCCCAAACAAAATTTTCGCACTCCGGAACTTCATTTAGCCATGATATTTGAATAGGATACATAACTTGAACGAAATTTTATGTTTGATCAATCTTCAGGGGGACTGTTTGCCAAGTTACACAACCGTGTGAATATTTAATTTTATGCAATTGATCTGGAAAATAGCTATAGGATTGTTGCTTTTATTCCTGGTTTCTGGCATAGAGATTTATTCAATTGATACTGCAAAGACAATTATTAGTGATTAACAATTAATTTTAAGAAAAGGAGGAAAATTATGTTGATCGTCGGTTTTGTGTTACTGATAGCGGCCGGAGGTATGATCTGGGTCTCTTTTAACGAGAAAAAAAAGATGGCCATGATGGAATCAACTGAAACAAACACAGTGGAACATCTACAGGCATTGGCCCAGTCGATGGGTGAAGGCGTCGGCACAGGCGCCTTGGATTATCCTACGGAAGTTAAAGGCCAGGTCCTGACCGACCGCCCATTGATTTCCGAACTGAATGAAACGGAATGCGTCTATTATTCCATGCGTGTTAAGCGTAAATATGAAGAGACCTACTATGAAGAAAACGAAGATGGCCAAAGGGAGCGGCGCACCCGCACCGGTTCGGACACCGTATCTGACAACCGACGCCATGTAAGATTTATGCTTGAAGATGCCACCGGTCGTATTCAAGTCGTGCCGGATGGCGCCAAATTCATTGCGGAAAAAGTGTTATCACGGTTTGAACCGTCATCCGGTCGCTCCGGACGGGAAATCCGCTTTGGCAGTTTCGCGTTTACCCCGCACTTCAGGGAAGGCGATCGACGTACGCTCGGTTACCAGTTTGAGGAGGAGGCCATCCCCATCGGTCGCAACATATATATTCACGGAAGGGCGACCGACAAGCAAGGCGAACTTTGCCTTGAGAGTCCTACGGAAAAAGGACAGTTTATTATCAGTGTCAAGAGTGAGGAAGAACTGGCTCGCAAGGGAAAATCCACGGCCACTGGAATGATGGTCGGTGCTGTGATTGCCGCGATCGTAGGTGTGGTTCTTATCATTATGGGATTTATCCAGGGATAAAGGAGACGCCATGATTGAAATCGTGATACCGGGCTATGAAACATTGCAACTGAAGCACCTGGTTTTGGATCACAATGGTACTTTAGCGTGTGACGGCATCCTGATCGAAGGCGTTAAAGAGCGCTTGCAGAAATTGGCCGATCTGTTGGAAATTCATATTTTGACTGCCGATACGTTCGGCAAAGCGCGCGCCCAACTCCGAGACGCGCCCTGCAAGCTTTCCATTCTGACCGATCAAAATCAGGATATCGGCAAAATTCAATATGTTCGTAAATTGGGCCCGAATCAGACAGTCAGTATCGGCAATGGCCGTAATGATCGTTATATGCTCAAGCATGCGGCCATAGGCATTGCTGTGATGCTGGCCGAAGGCCTATCGACGGAGGCGTTGAAAAATAGTGATATTGTCTGCACTGACATCTGCGATGCGCTGGATTTGCTGCTTAATCCGTTGCGCCTCACCGCCACTTTACGCTCATGATAAAAAAAGCGCTTACAGCGGTTTTACTCATCACCCTTGCCGCCGGTGCGACCGTTTATGCCCGTTCATTTAAAATCGCCAGTTATAACGTCGAAAATCTTTTTGATATGGTCAATAACGGCTCGGAATATGATCAATATATCCCAGGTGAATATGGCTGGAATGAAAAGATACTCCGAATCAAGGTTGCCAATCTGGCGAGGGTGATCAGCGAACTTAACGCTGACGTGATTGCCTTGCAGGAAGTCGAAACATCCCGTGCGCTTCGCCGCTTACAGCGCGCATTGAAAGCCAGAGGCACGCATTATCCGTATCAGACAATTGCCGAAGCCAAGCCTTCCGCGGTGAAATGCGCCGTTTTATCAAAATTTCCGATTTCCGACACCCAGGAAATCATTGTCAAAAAAGGGTCGCGCACCATTTTACAAGTGACCCTGTCGGTTGACAACCGGCCGTTCATTTTGTTTATCAACCATTGGAAATCCAAAAGAGGGCCTGAAAGTAGGCGGATATTATATGCCAGGGCGCTTAAGGTGAAGATTAACGCATTGCCCCCAAAAACCGATTTCATTGTACTGGGTGATTTCAATTCTGATTATAATGAATATCTGACATTTCGTAAAAATGAAAGATTGAATGACACCCACGGACGCACCGGGCTCAACCATATCCTGGGAACCCTTTACAATAAACGACCGGTGGATGAAACGCTCTTGATTGAACAGACGGCCAAGAAGCTTATGTATAATCTGTGGTTTGAATCAGAAGAAAGCGATCGCTGGTCCCATCAATTCCTATGGCGGAAAGGCAGTGTCGACAGTATCCTTGTTCCGCAGTCGCTTTACGATGACAGGGGCGTCTCTTACCAGAACAACTCCTTTGCCAAATTTGATCCGTCCTATCTGTTTAAAAAAAAATATATTTACCGCTGGCAGTTAGCCGACAAGGGCAAGGGCCGTCATTTGGGGCGCGGTTTTTCGGATCACCTGCCAATTTATGCAATCTTCACCACCCAGCCGTTTGTGGCCGCAACCGCTGCTGCCCCCACTTTTATTGATCCGCAAATGACTTCAGTTGCCGATCTTTACAAAGTGAACGCCGGACCGGTGAACTATCGTCTGGATAACTGTGCGGTGATTTATAAACATAAAAACAACGCCACTATTAAACAGGCGGGCGGAAGAGCGGTCTTTGTTTATAGATCAGGCGCGCAACTTAAGTTGGGTAAAATCTATCAACTGACGGTTAAACGTTTGAAAGATTACAACGGGTTGCGCGAAATCACCCAAATTGGCCAAATTCGTCAAACCGGTGCGATTGATAAGTGGCATCGCTATTGGCTGAAAGACCTGGCGATTAATCTGAACGACATCCGTTTGCAAAATGAAGTGATTGGAAAAAATGAAGGGAATCACAAGCACCGCTTTTTGCATTATTGCGGTAATCGTAAAATCCGTTTACATTTAAAAAAAAACTCTGGGCTGAAATTGTCTGACAACGTCAGTGTTATACTTCGACAAGTCAGAATCGGTTTTTATAAACATCCTCAGATTGTAATTGAAAAAGCCGAGCAGATACGATGACTGAAATAAGCCCCCAAACAGGCCATGCGATCAAACAGCGTGATCATCAAGCCAAGGTGTTGTGGAACAAAAAGATTAGTTCCTCCTGTTTTCAACTGGGTCTGTCCTGTTTTAAACCGGGCTTTCAGGCCGTTTCAGGACAATTTGTAATGGTGCGTTTAGAAAATCGCAACTGGCCGTTACTTTCCCGTCCGTTTTCAATCTGCAATCTGATTTATACTGATGGCATGGCAACCGGCCTTGAACTGCTTTGCAAAGTTGTCGGAAATGGCACCGCCGCGCTTTCACAGGTTAAAAAGGGAACCCATCTAACCGTTTTGGGGCCGTTAGGCAATGGCTTTGATGTAACCGGAAATGATCGCTCAATCTGTCTCGTAGCTGGCGGCATTGGCGTAGCGCCGCTGGTACTCCTGGGACAAACGCTGATAGACAAAGGCATCGCACCTGAAAATATAACCGTATTCATGGGCGGCTATTCGCAGACGGATTTGCTCTGCCAGGATGATTTTCAAAGTATGGGCATCCAACTTATTCTGACCACCGATGATGGCAGCAGCGGTGCAAAAGGGTTGGTGACGGTTCCATTGAAAACCCGGATACAAACCCAGCCGCCGGATATGATATATGCTTGCGGTCCTTCCGGAATGCTCAAAGCGGTGGCCGAACTGTCCCGTCATTACCAGGTCCGCTGCCAATTGTCGATCGAAACTGTCATGGCCTGTGGCGTGGGCGCCTGCCTGGGTTGTGCGGTTGAAATCCGCCAACCATCGGCTAAATATCTGCACACATGTATTGATGGCCCGGTGTTTAATGCGGATGAGATTCGATTTTGAGGGCAGGTGCCAGATTTCAGGGCGTTGATGCTAAACATTGAATACTGAAAACTGAACATGTTAATCCGGTTGCAATTGATTTGAATTGTTGATACGAAACGAATAACTGAATTCAGCCGCGTCCTTAATAAGGATTAAAATATGAGAAACTCCGATCAAATCACATATATTGCCAATGTCATTGCGATTTCACAAGCAGATGGCAAGGTGACTGACAAAGAGCAAGGCGCTGTTGCGTTTGTGCGCCAAAAAAACGGACTGAGTGAAGAAAACACCCAAGCCGCAATTCGCCTGGTGCAAGCCGGTGATTATAACATCACCCCCGTGGGACGCTATTCCGACACAATCCGCAACCTTGAAGATATGCTGCTGGTTTCCCTGATCGACGGCGATCTTTCAGACAAGGAAAAGAAAGCGATGCTGGCATTTGCCAAAGTACTTAAGCTGTCCCAGGAGCAAATCAATGTCATCGTATCTGAAACTAAAAAATTTGTGCGACTGATATCGGCTGAAACCAAATGTGATGCTTGTGGCATCACTCTTCCCGCCGGCTCAAGATTTTGTGCGGAATGTGGTCAGAAAATTGAACCCTGAGTTCTAAGTTGCCAAATGTCAGAATCAGGTGTCAGACTTGCTTGGAAAAGATCATGAATACGGCGTGGTATGATCAATCCAAAGCGGGGCTCCGAACCTTACAATATGATCACACTGCATCAATTTTACAACGCTCTCCGACAAATCGCTTATCTCCCCGACCCGCGCCAGCAGGATGCCATTGAAACACCAATTAACAAGCCACTTTTCCTTGTGGCCGGTCCCGGAACAGGCCGAACCGCCTGTTTGGTGATGCGCATCCTCAAGCTGATATTTGTGGATGGTTTTAAGCCTGAAACGATTTTAGCTTTGGCCGAAACACCTGATACGGCGATAAAACTTCGCAGCCGTATCATCCGCCGAAGCTTGCAACTCAGCGATACGATCCGAAAAAACTGTAAGATCGCGCCGGCCCGACGCAAGCAAGTTGCCAATATCAATATCAGCCTGATTATTACAGGAACGCCAAACACCTTATGCGATTATCTTTTCCGCCATTATTGTGATTCAGGCGCCTCACGACCCTATTTCCGGATTGACAATTGCACCGCCCAAACCTTGCTGTTCAAAGAAGGTTTCCTTGAAGAAGAGCGCTATAAAGATAAGGAATTAAAACGCTTTCTAACAGAACTCATCCCCACGGATAAACAGGCCAGGCATCCAGACGGCACCATGAATCATATATTGCAGTCAATTTGGAAACGTCGCATCCAGGATCAAATTGATTGGCCCAAGTTTGTGCGAATGGGTCCGCGGATACAACAAGATATCCGCCAACAGCTCAACGATATCCTGGATGACTATCAAAATGCATTGGCTGAAAATAGGTTTATTGACATTGATCTTTTGAAACAGGAAATCCTGGAACAACTTTGCACTGAACGCCTGCAAGCCTTTCGAAATCAGATTCAGGCGATTTTAATTGATGAATACCAGGAAACCAGTTTACTGCATGAAGCGCTCTATTTTGAATTGGCCCGTGCGTCGAATAGCGCCATCACCGTTGCCGGAGATGATGATCAATGTTTACGGCGTCACTCAGGCGCAACCGTTGAACTTTTCATTGATTTTCCAAGCCGCTGTCTGGCTGCATTGAAAAAAAGACCTCGTAAAGTTTATCTGAAAACGAATTATTGCGCCACACGTCCGATTATCCAATTTATCAATACCTATATCCGGTGCGACGGTGCTTTTCAACAAATTCGTTTTCAGCCTAAGCCCAAAATGATTCCACCTTCCGGCGTTTTAGCGGATGTTTCGGATGACCTGCCTGTATTGGGGATGTTTCGGGATGACCCGCAGACCCTGGCGCGCAGTTTGAGCGCGTTTATCGCCCAAATTTTTCGTGAAAAGGGCTTCCTGCTTCCCAATGGCACCCGTATTCAACGCACGCCCCGCAAGGGCGATGTCGGTGATTGTTGCCTTGTATGCCCTGACCCTTACGAGGGCCGGAAACAAAACCTGAGAATGCCCGGCTTTTTGCGGCAAGAGCTGCAAAAGCAAAATATAAAAATGTTCAACCCCTGGGCCGATGATTTGTATGCGACCGAATATATATGCCTGTTTGGCGGCCTTGTATTGAAATGTCTTGGCAAAGGCGCCAAAATAAAAATAAACGCTGATAAATTACATCCTGATGCGATTGATACATTCCAAAACTGGCGCCGAACCGCATCGGTGTATTTAAGAAAATCAGCTTCCAATAAATTGAAAAAATTTGTAAAACGAGGTTGGCAGCCTCATTTACCGCACACTGATAAGAAATCGCCGCCTTCAATGTCAGTGTATGATTTGGTTTACGGACTGGCTAAATTGTTACCTTATATAACAGATGCTCCTCAAGGCCAGGTCTGCTTCAAAATCATCATCAGGCAATTGGCCGCCTGTATCCGAATCAGAAGATTCAACGGCCAGGTGCATAATAAACCCGCCAGCACTGACATTTCGGTGGAAAACCTGCTAACCGATTTCCTCGGACCGATCGCTTGCGGCACCGTTGCTATGGATGAAGCGTTAATTGATCCATTTCCCCGGGATCGTTTGAATGTGTTACCTATCTGGTATTGCCGAAAATCAGTTGCGCCACTAATAATCGTTGATGTGGGCTCTGATTTTAAATCTGATCATCACTACCACGCTTCCAAACGGTTTCCGACCCGAGGAGGCCCTGCTCATGCGCTGGAAGATTTGCTCCGGCCGAAGCATCCGCAATTGGCAACGCTCAAAAGATCGGGCAAAGATCGTGCTTTTGATGATCTGTACCGCGGTTTTTTCACTGCGTTTAGTCGCGCCCGGGAAGTGCTCCTGCTAATCGGTTTGAATCAGACACATCCCAATCCCCAAAGAAGCTCCGGGATAAAAATCCGTAATGTTGCCACCGGGTGGCGGCGGGATGAAATATGTGAATGGAAAAAAAAAACACCGTTTGTTGATATTTGACACGTCATCAGTTTACAATTTGAAGGAGTGCTAAACTTACAGTTTAGCAGTTAACAGCACGGCCCTTATATGGTGTAAAACTGTAAGTTTGGCACTCCGGCGAAAAGCGTAAACCACTTTTCAGGCAAAATGAAGGCTGCCCAAATATTGTGAAAAATATAATTAAAATTGGCCTTGAAATTAACCTATCCAATGTAGTATACAGTATAGTTAAGTGAAAGGGAGGGGGATTGAAAGTGCCGAACTTTATGTCTATGGAACGGTGTCCGACACGCGAAGGATATCGTATTCCCTGGTTATTTTTTGAACTGAAAGATGGTGTGTATGAGCCCAAATTATATCAATGACTTAATTAATTCCGTGAATCGGGTGGCACGTCCGGATGACCGCCAACTCAAAGAAATTCTTATTCTGTGCGGCATGCCCGCGGAAACAAAAAATATTCAGTATTTAAGCTTCAACAACCATACTATAACTGAGGGGGACTGCACCCATACTTTTTCGGCCGTGGCCGTGCTGAACAACCGCAGAGCGGCGCACTTTCGGCTTAAGGGAAACCAAAAAAAAATCAGCCAGATAATTTTCCACAAAAAATGGACTTTCAATCCGCTTGATTTTTTCTTAAACAAACTCCGTTGCGAGCATGGGATGACAGATATCATGGCCGCGTCCGTTTCGGATTACACCCTGCTGGGAATTTTAAAGCAGGAAAAAATCAGCGGCCAAGGGTATTATCGACACAAATATGTGGAAATTAACCCCGTGGTTGCAATTCCCGGAATCAGTGATTGGGATTTGAAGCGTGTGACCGATTTTGAAGCGGCCAATCATATCCGTAAGGTGACCCTGAAAGGCTTTACGATTTATCGTCAAATGAGTTAACAGCCTTAACTGAAAAGGTGTTCATAATGCAATATCCTTTAGCGGAACGTATTGGCGATCCTGATCTTTTGGTGGGACGCGCCAAAGAGTTTCGTCTTTTGGACAAGTGGCTTAACAACATCCCCAAAAGGCTATCCAAATCCAGGGTGATTCTGGCGCGGCGCAAAAGCGGCAAAACCGCCATTGTTCAGCGCATTTTCAACCGTCTTTGGAGCGCTGACGAAATGATTATTCCCTTTTATTTCAGCATCGCCGAAACCAAAAAATGGTTTCCTGAATTTGCCATCGAATATTACCGCACCTTCGCCTCACAATACATCTCCTTTATTGAAAGAGACCCGACACCGATTGATAGACCTTTTACGATGGCCCAAATTCGGGAATACGGTGAAATAAAAGCGACCGACCTTTTCGTCCATGATGTCGATTCGATAGTAACAGATATGGAGATGGGCTTTTACGGTCTGATGTGGAAAACCGCTTATACGGCTCCCGAACGCTTTGCCAATCTTTATAACCGGCGGGCCATGGTCATCATTGATGAATTTCAAAATATTACGCAATACATCTACTCAGATAGGAAACGTCAGTTCGGACCGGACAAAACTTTAGCCGGTAGTTTTCACGATGTGGTCGAATCTAAGACTGCGCCGATGTTAGTAACCGGTTCGTATGTCGGATGGTTAATTGAGGTGATTGATAAATATCTGCAAGTCGGCCGTTTGAAACGCCAGTTTATGAATCCCTATCTCACGCCGGAGGAAGGTTTGCAGGCGG
>JAOZRC010000141.1 GCA_029940345.1 Desulfobacterales bacterium | reverse complement strand
AACCTTCGGTTCAGCACTCCTCCGAATTGTTAACCAGAAAATGAAGGATGCCAAAGTATTCTATTCAAAAATCATGGTATCGGTTCCTATACAATGAGTACTGAAATCTGAAACCTGAAACCTGAACACTGACAAAATGAATATCCTTATTGTTGATGATGACGCGATGCAGCGGGAAATGCTGCAAGGTTTCCTGGAAAAACAGGACTTTCGCACCTTTATGGCTGCGAATGGAGATGAAGCGCTGGAAATTTTTGCCAATACGCCGATTCAACTGGTTTTGCTGGACCATCGTATGCCGGACATGAATGGTGATGAAGTTTTACGTCATATCAAAAAAATCAATCCCCTGGCGGCGGTGATCATGATCACCGCTTACGGCAGTGTGGATACGGCTGTTGATGTGATGAAACTGGGTGCCGATGATTTTTTGGAAAAACCGGTGGATCTGAAACTGCTGCTGGCTAAAATTCAGATGATTGGAGAACGTCTGACCATTGCCGAAGAGGCCGCCAACGTTACTGAAACATTAGATCAAAGTGAGCTTCCGATTAAAATTATCGGAGACAGTCCGGCCATGCAAGATGTTTTGTCTATCGCCGGCCGGGTGGCCGCAACGCCCTGGACAGTTTTGATACAAGGTGAAACCGGTACGGGAAAGGAATTAGTCGCGCGCCTGATCCATCTGCTCAGTCCGGTAAGTGACGGCCCTTTTGTGGAAATCAATTGCGGCGCGATTCCTGAAAATTTGTTTGAATCGGAGCTGTTCGGACACGAAAAGGGCGCTTTCACCGGTGCATCCGCCCGGCGGCGGGGACGGTTTGAACTGGCGGCTGATGGTACGCTATTTTTAGATGAAATCGGGGAACTGCCACTGGCATTACAGCCCAAATTGCTGCGTGCGCTTCAGGAAAAACGAATTACCCGCATTGGCGGTGAAACGGAAATTAACATTGATGTGAGAGTGGTGGCGGCCACCAACCGTGATTTGAAACAGTCAGTGGCGCAAGGCATGTTTCGCGAAGACTTGTATTACCGTATCAATGTGTTTGACATTCAGATTCCGCCCTTGCGTGAACGTAAGCAAGACCTGCCTGCTTTGATTGCTTTTTTCGCCAAACGTTACAGCCCACGGCCAGTGCAATTCGATGCCGACGCTACGGCCACCCTGATGAAATATTCCTTTCCCGGTAATATCAGGGAGTTGGAACATATTATCCAGCGCACCTTTACGCTGGCGCGAGGCAACACCGTCCAAGACCGGGACCTGCCGGCAGAGATTCGCTTTCACCAGGTCACGGCCCGGGGAACCTTGGCGCAACGCCTGGAAGCGGTTGAACGGGAAATGCTCTGGTCATCCCTGGAGACGCATCAATGGGTGCAAACCCACGCCGCCAAAGCATTAGGAATCAGTGAACGGGTATTACGCTATAAAATGCGGAAGTACAAAATCAAACAGCCGAATAAGGATGCCTGAAGACTCATGTTGGAATGTGTATTGCCTGTCGCTATAGTATTCGCCGTAATTCCGTACAAGCGGTTTGTAACGAAGAAGGCGCTTCCTGTTTAAACGGCTGACTGCAATCCTTCGCGAATTGGGTCACCAAAGATTTACAATCTGATTCCTTTTTCAGTTTAGAATAAGCACGCTCTTCATCTACTTCGACGCCCATAAGGTAATGAATCCAAGTTTCTATGTTGCGTTTGGGAACAAAAAGACCGATTCTTTCGTTTGATCGTCTTTTATCCATCAGAGCCGCAACCAATGAACCGTCCAGTTCATTCAACCTGTCAACGACCTTTTTTATATCGGCATCCAGCATCACTGCCAAAGCAATCTTCAGGTGATTACACTTGCTGCGATATGTATTCACTTCTTGGGGGTATTTATTCCGGACAAACTGCTCTGCCGAACCCATTCCTTTAGGTGCGGGGTTTGCCCGTATGCGATTTTTGGGAACACCGCGAGCTACCAGAAAATTTCGCATGAACACTTCCTGCTGACGGTCTTCACAAAGAAGCATAATCCAAGTATAATTATACATTTAACCATCCCCTGGCAATCAGTTCTGATATTGGAAGTCCGTCTTTTTCGTCTTCCATAATACTTTTAACGCGTGTCGGTCTGTTGCTATGGTGTTCAAACCAGTATCCCACTGGTGAGGCCATGAGATAGTTAATTAATTCCGGATGGTGCGATATTAACAGCGACTGTATATCTCCTTGCATACAGTGATCGTAAAAGGATACAAGCCAGGGTTGTATCTCGGGCAGCGCTAAAAAGTTTTCAGGCTCATCCAAACAAATAGTGTACGGAAACTCAGTGGCGGTGCATGTGAAATTTAGCAGGCTGTAAAGAGCTATTAGCATACGTTGACCGTCAGACAATTCGCCAAAGTTATACCCGATCGTTCTATTTTCGCCCTCTACATTAAAATAGGCTTTAAGCAAACGGTGATTTTTTCCAGTCGCCTCAAATTTGAAGTATTCGAATCCGGGCAAAACTTCTTTTAGTTCAGTCATCACTTGAAATGCCAAGCCTTGATCTTGTGAAATATAGCGATACCATGAAGTGAAATTTTCAAAATGGTATGAAGGCTGTGTTTCTTCTTTGGGGCTTTCTTCAATCATCAAAGGCGGAACAATCTGAATGACCATTAGATTTTCAAACCATTCTTTAAATCGCGTAAATTTTTGATTGCCTTTGCCCGGCTGGAAAAAAGCAAGTGCCGAGCGCGACCAGGACAACGGATATAACTGCCCTTCGGCATCATCGTCCAGAAACAGTTCAGCGTCTTCATTATTAAATTCTAAAAGGAGTTGGTTATCCCGATAGAGGCTTTCATCCCGGATGAGAACCTTTTCACCCCTTTCATCATGTTCGACATGTAACTTATAATGATAGGTCTCGCCCTTAATTTCTATATCAATTTCAAAAGTTTGAATAAAAGAGCTTTGCCAGCGGGTGAGATCATCAAAGGAAAACAAGGAGGAGATTTTTTTTTCCCGTATTATAAAGTTTTTGATTTTTTTCAATATCTCGAAAACAGCCGATTTCCCACTTCCGTTCACTCCGAGGAACAGATTGATTTCATTGAGAGAAACCTCAAAATTTACTAAACTTTTATAATTGTCGATATAGATGCGTTTAAGCATTGCAGACCTTTTTCAACACCCGTTTTTTGATCCAAATGCATTTGACAGTCATTAAGTTGATCCTATTTTGGTTTTCCCGGAATAGCGGAGTGCAAGCTTCAGCTTGCGAGTACTAACCGGAAAAACCAAGATCGGAATACTATCAGCTATCTTTTGTTTTTGCCAACTCTTCCGCGCGCAGATCTTTTTTTAGAATTTTGCCTACATTGCTTTTGGGAAGCTCATCACGAAATTCTATCAGAGTCGGGATCTTGTAGGTTGCCAACTTGGTTTTGCAGTAGGCGATCATCTCTTCCGAGTCGGATGTTTCCCCATCTTTTAACACGACATACACTTTTACCTGTTCGCCACGGGTCGGATGGGGCATGCCGATGGAGCAGGCTTCCAGCACCTTCGGGTTTTCAAAAAAGACTTCTTCAATGTCCCTGGGATATACATTGTAGCCGCCGCAGATAATCATATCTTTCTTGCGGTCAACAATGAAAAAATAGCCATCTTCATCCATTTCGGCAATATCTCCGGTGTGAAGCCAGCCGCCGGTTAAGGTTTCCGCGGTAGCTTCCGGATTGTTCCAATAGCCTTTCATCACCTGGGGGCCTTTCATCAGCAATTCGCCGGATTCGCCCACGGGCATCTCCTTAGTTCCGTCATCCAGATCAACAATTTTGCACAACGTGTCGGAAATCGGAATCCCGATGCTGCCAATTTTACGTTTACCCTTAAAAGGGTTGATATGCGTAACCGGCGTAGACTCGGTAAGCCCGTACCCCTCTACGATAACGGCTCCGGAACGTTCCTCAAATTCTTTGAGCACTTCCACAGGCAAAGGCGCACTTCCAGAAAAACAGCCTTTGATTGATTTCAAATCGTCCGGCTGCAGATCGGGATAATTGAGCATACCGATATACATGGTGGGAACCAACGGTGCAAATGTAGGTTTAAATTTGCGGATCGCTTCCAGCAGTGGTTGCGGCTGCGGCTTGGGCACCAAAACATTGCCCCATCCCATCAAAATAGCAAAATTCATGGATGTGGATAACCCGAACACATGGAAAAACGGAAGCGCGCCTAACATAATTTCAGCGCCTTTATCAAAGGCCGGAAACCAGGCTGCCGCCTGCTGCACCTGTTTGCTCAGGTTGGCGTGAGTTAAAATAACGCCTTTGGAAACGCCGGTAGTACCGCCCGTGTATTGATACATTGCCGTATCATCAAAAGAAAGCGTTACATTCGGCGGTGCGGACGTTGTTTCCGCCATCACCTTTTTCCACTTGTAAACATTATCGGCCGGTTTTACTTTGGCGGCCAGTCCTTTTTTAGGACCCACAAACGGGAATATGATGTTTTTCGGAAAAGGCAGATAATCACCGATAGAGGTATAAATAATTTCGCGGATACCGGTCTGCGGTCTGAGGTCAATCATACGATTTCCTAGCAGGTCTAACGTTATCAGGACCTTGGCTTGGGAATCGTTAAATTGATGCTTCAATTCACGATCCGAATAAAGCGGATTGTTCATCACCGCAATCCCGCCGATCTTTAAAATGGCGAAATAAGCGGTGACGCACGGAATCAGATTGGGTAAAAGAATTGCAACGCTATCCCCTTTTTTAACGCCTAAATCGGCCAGATAAGCGGCAAAGCGGTTCACCATATCCCCTAACGTACGATAAGAAACTTGGTATCCCTGGAACAGAAGAGCCATATTGTCGGGATAGTCTTTGACAGAGCGTTCAAGGATCGCCGGTAAACAAGTTTCTTCATAATCCACATGTTCGGGAACGCCCTCTTCGTAAAAAGATAGCCACGGTTTGTCTTGATAGGTAGTCAGATTGCTCACAAGCGCCTCCTTTTTTTATTGCGAAGCATCGGGTTTAATACCCCGCCCCTTGGGGCGTTCAATGCTTTTCAGAATACCCCGTCCGCTTGCGGCGGGGTAGTTTATTAATAAGTTATCGTTAGTTGTTTTCCATTTTCAAAATACAACAGGTGAAATAATTGACACATTCTTACCTATAATAACTTTTCAAAAAAGTCGTTGCCTTTGTCATCAACGATGATAAAGGCCGGAAAATCCTTGACGGTGATCAGAAAAATCGCCTCCATGCCCAGTTCAGGATATTCCAAAGTTTCGATTCCGAAAATACAATCCCGGCCCAAACGCGCGGCCGGGCCGCCGATGGAGCCGAGGTAAAAACCGCCGTATGTTTTACACGCCTCGGTGACTTGTGCGGAGCGGTTGCCTTTGGCTAACATCACCATGGAACCGCCGCGTTTTTGAAATTCCGGCACATACGCATCCATACGTCCGGCGGTTGTCGGTCCGAAAGAACCGGACGGGTAGCCTTGTGGCGTTTTAGCCGGGCCGGCGTAATAGATAATATGATCTTTAAAATAGGCCGGTAAATCCTCGCCGTTATCAAGACGCTCCTGGATCTTGGCATGAGCGATATCACGCGCAACAACAATTTTACCGGTGAGCAACAGCCGCGTGGTCACCGGATGCTGACTCAAAGTTGCGCGGATTTCATCCATCGGCTGGTTTAAATCAATCGGTACGGCCTCATCTATCTCAATTGCGGGCTCGGGAAGATATTTAGCCGGATCGGTTTCAAATTGTTCCAGGAAAATTCCCTTTGAGGTGATTTTGGCTTTGGCCTGGCGATCAGCACTGCAACTTACGCCGATGCCGATGGGACAAGAGGCGCCGTGGCGCGGCAGGCGGACCACACGCACTTCATGGCAAAAGTAGCGGCCGCCAAATTGCGCGCCAATGCCAAGTTCGCGTGAAACCGTCAGCAGTTCGGCTTCAAGTTCGGTGTCCCTGAAAGCGTGTCCTGAAGCGCTTCCTTTAGTGGGCAGTTTGTCAAGGTAGCCGGTGGACGCCAATTTGACGGTTTTCAGGTTAAATTCGGCCGAAGTGCCGCCAATAACAACCGCAAGATGGTAAGGCGGGCAGGCGGCGGTGCCGAGGGTTTTCATTTTGGCGGTCAGAAACGGAACAAGCTTGCCAGGTGTCAGCGTCGCGCGGGTTTCCTGGAAAAGATAGGTCTTATTGGCTGAACCGCCGCCTTTGGCCATAAACTGAAAACGATATTCGTCACCGCCGGTTGCGTACAGTTCGATTTGAGCCGGCAAGTTACAGCCGGTATTCACCTCTTCAAACATGGTCAACGGTGCATTTTGCGAATACCTCAGATTTTCCTGGGTGTAAGCATCAAACACTCCGCGGGCCAGCGCTTCTTCATCATCGAACCCCGTCCACACTTGCTGACCTTTTTTGCCCATGATAATAGCGGTGCCCGTGTCCTGGCACATGGGAAATACACCATCAGCGGCAATCACGGCATTTTTGATCAATTCCAGCGCAACATACCGGTCATTGGGAGAGCTTTCAGGGTCTTTAAATATATTGGCCAGAAATGTCAGATGGGTGGGTCTTAATAAAAAGTTGATATCTTTAAACGCTTGCCCGGATAATAGCGTCAGCCCCTGGGCCGTGATTTTAATCACCGGGCTGTCATTAAATTTATCCGTTGACACATGATCATCAGTCAGCAAACGATAAGAGGTTTTATCTTCCCCCAGCGGAAACATTGCCGTATGGTTAAAGTCTGTCATAATGGGTGGCTTCCTTGTTGCTGCTTTTTAAGTATTCCGGCCATCGTCAAATCGGACGATGTCTTCGGCGGCTTCGATTTCGACGGGCAGGTTGTTAAACGGAAAAGGGCGCATATTTTCACACAGGCTCAGATAGCGCATCACTTTATAGGTGTATACGGCAATTTTATTGGAAAAATTACGCATGGGGTGGCTGTACTGTTTGGTGATAAAAAGATACGCGAATTGAAAAAGAACGATCAGTTGAATCATCAGTTTAAGCACTTCAAATACGATCAGGAAAATAACAGAATAGAGAAAGCGTATTCCGATTTCCTTGCGGCTGACAGTCGTTGTTTGTGAATTGTCCATACTTATTCCTCCCTAATAATTTTAATATGTTGTTGAAGTAAGGTGAAAATTACAAGCGTCCTTCAATTCGTCGCTTTATGTTATTCCACGTAAAGCGTTTTGATCAGAACTGACTGAAAGCATAATAATAATTCATTTTAAATCAATAATCAGCCTGAATACGGACGCTCTAAACGCAGGAACTGATAAAGATGAGCGTTTGTTTTTTCTGAAAGTCTATAACCAAATTTATAGCGTATTCCTGCGTTACAAACCCTTTTCTATGAACGGTCATATAATAAATGAAGACAGCTTGTCAATCCATAATCCTTTTGGTCTTTCTGCCATTATTTATATGATCGCAATCGGTTTAAATTTTGAAATAATAAAGCCACTTGATTTTATGGACAGTTTTGATAGACTGCTGAAAATGAAAAACAGTCTGATCAATCAAAACATCGAAACAGAATAACTATTATGCCAGCCCCTCATAAGGCAACCCTATTTATAAGGTATTTAACGAACTGATAAATTCCGGGAAAGGAGAACAAAAAATGAAATTGATTATGCGTTGTGGTATCGTTACATTATTTATTTTCGGATTAAGTCTACCCCATCGAGTGAATGCTCAGGAAGGTATGCTTATCACACCGTCACAACTGACAATTGCCGGCGTAAAGGGTAAAATTGAAAAACGGGTTCTGCTGCTGCGCGCCAAAAGCCAGATTTCGCAATTAAAAATTCTTACGCTTGACCTGAATGGTGACGACGGTAGTAAGGTGTTGCCCTCGAATGCGATTAAGGCTGCGCCGCCTGCAAATTCAATCAAAGCCAACGGTCTTTTGGCCGTCCCCATAGAGGTGAATCTGAAAGCAGCCGTTAGCGGTGAATTTAAAGGCCAATTGATGCTGAAACATAATGAGGGGGTGCAGTCGGTCCCGTTGACGGTCAAAATCAAAGACCCCTTCAACTGGCCTTTATTTATTATTCTTTTGGGCGTTACTTTGGGAATTGGTGTTTCAGCCTACCGATTTAAAGGAAAACCCCGGGATGAGATCATCGTGCGCATCAATAATATTCGCGACCAGATTTCTGATAAAAACAACCCGATTCAACAGACTGCCTTCCCTAAGCGAATCAATGAATATCTCCTGGATGCGGAAGCCGACCTTCAAAGCAACAAATGGAACGACGCCCGCGAGGTTCTCCAACTGGCCGAGAAGATGCTGCTCCGCTGGCGCAAAGGCAAGACCGATTGGCTAAAACAATTTGAATATTACCAAGAACTTGAAAATCGGCTTAACAGTGATCATCTCTCCGCAAATTCTTATGTCAAAGCGCTACAATGGCGCTTGGCGGATGCCAAACGCGATGCGCCTGAACAGGAAGGGCCTGACCAATTTCGCGAAGCGCTTGAACCTATAACACTCAAAATCAACCAATATCTTCAACTTGAGGCCGATTTCGATACATTGAATCGGTTACGCGTAAATTTGGAAGAAGCGCTTAACCGGGAGTGGGAACCCAAAGTGTTTGCGTTTCAACAGCGGATGCAAATATTGACGCCTGATGCGGAAGACGAATCCGCTTACGCAACCCTTGCCAAAGAGATGCAACTGGCAATCATTGAAATGCGTAGCCTTCCTATAAAATCACAGGAGCGCAGCCTATCCGGCACCAGGGATGGCGACGGCGCACCGCAAATGGGCGTTTCAAGCGTCCCGATAGCCCCACCCGCGCCCACGGTCCATATGTTGCCGACACTCAAATGGTGGGGTGATGCGCGCCTCCGGCTCTCCGCTTTTACCTGGGCCAGTTATATTATCGCAGTCCTTCTGCTTGCCGGAACAGGATTTGAAGAACTCTATATCGCCAACCCCACGTTTGGCGCAAATGCCTGGAGTGACTATTTTGCGCTAATGGCCTGGGGATTCGGCGCTGAAGCGTCCCGTGCTTCCATTACCGATATGGTGAAAGGTTGGGGCGTGAGTGTCAATTGAAAAAATGATTCGATTGCGATAACGATTTGAAGTAATCGTTCCAAGACAATCAGAAATAAACGATATTTTGGTATAAAAATATGCAAAGATTTGAGTGTAATCCCAATCAAATAGCCGCTGACAAGGCAAACCAGGCCGACACTGAAACCGTCAAATTTTATTCATACCATCAGTCCGTTACCGAAGCGTTAGATATTATCGGAGCGGCTGAAACGCTAAAACAGCAAAAAGCGATCCTGATAAAGCCCAATCTGGTCAATCGTTCGGCGCATCCGGTTACGACATCACCGGAATGCTGTGAGGCCGTGATAAACTATGTGCGATCCTGTTCAACTGCCGAAATTGTGATCGCCGAAGGTTGCGGCACACCTTCCTGCGAAACCGATGAAATTTTTGACGTTCTCGGATATCGTCGCTTGGCCGAGCGCTATCATATTAAGCTGATAGATTTGAATCAGGAACCGCTTAAAAAGTTAGCGCGTTCGGATTGCCCCGTTTTTCCTGGCATCTATCTGCCAAAGATCGCATTCACCTATTTCATCATCTCAGTGCCAGTACTCAAAGCCCACTCTTTGGCGACATTCACCGGATCACTTAAAAATATGATCGGATTCGCGCCGCCACTGCATTATTCAGGACAATATGGCACTTGGAAAAAAGCCCTGTTTCACCACAAGATTCATCAGGCAATCATTGACTTAAACCGCTATCGCTGTGCTGACCTGACGATTATGGACGCCAGTATCGGCTTGCCGGAGTATCATCTTGGCGGTCGTGCATGTAATCCGCCCGTGGGAAAAATGGTTGCCGGTTCAGATCCGTTAGTAACAGATCGGATTGCCGCCGGATTATTGGGTCTCAACTGGCAAACGATTCCCCACCTGGCGGCAAGGATAAATCAGCAGGGTGCTGACATAAAGCGGGACAAATACGGTTTGAACGTCGAACTTTCAACATCGAACTTTCAACATCCAATAAGGAAACGGGATTGAA